>CALHBL010000335.1 GCA_937930825.1 uncultured Bacteriovoracaceae bacterium | reverse complement strand
TTTCTTTTGCTTTATCACCTTCGAACTCCTTACGGTAAGCATCGCACATGATGGCAAGAGTACACCGGTCAAGACCAACAGAAGTTTCTACAACATAGGGGATATATTTATTATTTCCATCTGTTTGATCCACATACTTTTGAGACTTTCCGGAATGCTCTTCGTGACGAGCAAGATCAAAGTCAGTCCGTGAATGAACCCCTTCCATTTCATCCCAACCTTGAGGAAACTCATACTCAACATCAAAAGCACGATCAGCATAGTGAGCAAGTTCACTTCCAACGTGCTCATGCCATCTAAGCTTCTCTTTTCGAATGCCATTATCTAAATGCCACTGAAGTCTGACTTCTTGCCAATTCTCAAAGGCCTCTATTTGCGTTCCTGGTTTTACAAAGTACTGCATTTCCATTTGCTCAAACTCACGCATTCTAAAAATAAAATTACCAGGAGTAATTTCATTTCGAAAGGCCTTTCCAACTTGGGCAATCCCAAAGGGAAGTTTTAAGCGCATAGAAGATTGAATATTTGTAAAGTTAGTGAAAATACCCTGAGCTGTTTCAGGACGGAGATAGGCAGCTGATGAAGTGTCTTCTACCGGACCCAATTGGGTTTTGAACATCAAATTAAAATCTCTTGGTTCAGTAAATTGACCTTTGGCCCCACAATTTGGGCAGGCCTTAGTTAAATCTATTTTATCTTCTCGGAAACGGTTCTTGCATTCTTTACAGTCAACCATGGGATCACTAAATCCATCAACATGGCCGCTTGCTTTCCAAACTGCAGGATTCATCAAAATAGAAGCATCAAGCCCAACAACATCCTCTCGGTATGTCATTGACTTCCACCAACGATTTTGAAGATTCTTCTTAAGTTCAATCCCTAGAGGACCATAGTCATAGCAACCGCCAACACCTCCATAGATTTCTGAACTTTGAAAGAGAAAACCCCTTCGCTTACAAAGGCTTGAAAGCTCGGCCATAGATTTTAAGTTTGATTCCGACACAGTGCACTCCATTCTGTTGAAAATTATCAGTATATAGTCATACTGTTTGAGTTTTCAAGTATTGAAAACTCACCTAAAGACTTGTATACCCGAATGGTACTAAGGTTCAAGCTACGCGCCTTTAGGCGTGCTGCTTGAATTCCTTTCCAGTAGCGGTATACTCGCGGAATTTTACCTTAATGAGCACAAGAGAGCACCATTAGCAGCATCAATCTCTTCTAAAAAAGAATTATGGTAAAAAGATTTAGGAATGAGAGGATAACTCGTAAAGTTTGGAATACTCACCACCTCGGGCAACTAGCTCAGCATGATTTCCATACTCAACGACCTTTCCTTCATGCATGACATAGATACGATCAAAGTCTTGAATTGTACTTAGTCTATGGGCCACAGCAATGACTGTTTTCTGACCGGCCAAGTTATCTAAGGCTTTTTGGACAACTTTCTCACTTTCATTATCAAGAGCAGAAGTGGCCTCGTCAAAGAGCAGAACGGGACTCTCTTGGAGATAGGCCCTAGCAATGGTAATCCGCTGCTGCTGACCACCAGAGAGCCGAGTTCCTCTGTCCCCTACAATCGTTTCAAGGCCATCAGGAAGTTTATCAATAAATTCTTGGCAATAAGAAACTCTCAAAGCTTCTCTAACCTTTTCATCACTAAAATTTCTTCCTAGGCAGAGGTTATTAGTAATAGTGTCATTAAAGAGAAAAATATCTTGGCTTACTAAGCCAAAGTTGGCCCTAAGGGATTCTAAACTATAATCGCTAATGGGCGAGCCATCAATTTCAATGCTTCCTCTTTCAATGGGATAGAGTCCAAGTAAGAGGTTTATTAAAGTTGATTTACCAGAACCTGACAGACCAACGAGGGCAACCTTCTCACCTTTTCTAACTTCAAGGGAGAGGTCTTTAACGACATCTCCTTCTCCATACGAAAAACTTAATTTATTAACTTGAATAGATTTTTCAAAGGGACTATCGCTTATTCTTCCCTGATCAATTTCTTCTTCAAGGTCTAGAATGCTATGAATCCGCAAAGAAGCTGCTTTAGCTTGAGAAAGCCTAACATTTGCCTGAGAAAATTTTCGAATGGGATCCATAAAGAGGGCCAGCGCCGCAATGAAAGAGACAAATTCACCAACACTCATGGCACCTACTTGGATGCGGTGATGGGCAAAAACAATAACGCCGGAAAAGGCCATAGCGCCAATCAGCTCTACAAAGGGGTGGGCCATCTCTTCAACAAAGCTAGTCTTCATTTGAGCATTGAAGAAAGAGTCTTGGGTATTGGAAAATCGACTGAAGACAAATTTTTGAAGATTGAAGGCCTTTGTAATTTTATGAGCACTTATTCCCTCAGCAATACTGTGAGTTAGTCCTCCCTGTTCACTTTGGACTAGGCCTTGATTATTCTTTACTTTCTTTCCACTTATCCCAAAGATCAGAATCAAAAAGGGCGCAATAATAAAGATAACAATTGTGAGCTGCCAATCGGCCCAGAAGGCCATTCCAAGATAGACAGCCGCCTTTAAAGGCTCTCGGATCAAGTCAATCGAAGCCTTAAAGCCTTGAGCAAAAATATTCGTATCACTTAGAATATGTGAGATCAGCTCCCCCTGCTTACTCCTTGAGTAGAAACTGGTAGGGAGTTTCATAAGCTTAGAGAAAATTTCTTCTCTTACACTACAGGTTGCTCGCTCCACTATGAAGCGCAGCCAATAAAAGTGGAAGAAACGGCAAGGAAAATTAAGGAGTCCAAGGCCCAAGAGCTTTGCCGCTAAGATCATTGCATCTTCTTTAGAAGAACTTGGACTGAGACCTTGATCAAAGAGAGGTTTTACTAAAGAGACTTGCAGACCGCCGATGGCCGCGAGAATAAAGGAAAAGAAGATTGCACCAAAAGCTTTACCTTTATAAGGCAGAATATAGGGCAGTAATTGTCGTCGTATAAGATGTATCATGTAAGCCTATCTTCCAACCATTAACCCATACTGTCAAAATCACAGCACCATTTTTAAGCTTTTTAATTGATGCTCTTCTAATTGAAATTGAAAGAGAAAGTAATGCAAGAGCAGAGTCACTGCCCCGTAGTGCTCCATTTTCAGTTCTTTGAGATCCTGATAGCGTTGATTAGCAACCACGCCCAAGAGCTCCCACAATTCTCGCCCCTCCAAAGGGCTTGAGGCCTTAACTCCTTCAAGGTGACCAACACATTCACCACAAGCAAAACCACCATGGTCTATAACTAAGTAAGTGCCCCCAAGTTTTTCAAGCTGTGCATCACAAAAAGCACAGGCCTCGCGGCTCGGAAAAACACCTTGTTCGATTAATATCTTTCCTAAGAAAATCAAAAGCTCTCTTCTAGAATCATGAGTCTTGCTCTTTGCACTGGCCTCCAAGTGAACAAGAGCATTACTCAAAACCCTAAAGAGACCGACCATTGTTCTATCATCTTCGATCAATTCATCATGTAAATCATCTTGGATTGAGAGCATCCCTATAATTTCAAGAAATAAGCACATAATAGAGAATGCTCTGTGGTTATAACGAATGGATTCATAACTCCAAATAACTTGCCATTCCTTGGCCCGATAGAGCTCACTAGTGCTTCTTGATTGACCTAATTCTACGCGAAACATTCGGCCCAATTCTAGAATAGATGGCTTCATTTTCTTTCCACCACCTTGGCCGCCGTAGAAGAGAACGGAGACTCGCCTGCCACTTCTTAAGAGAAACTCTCCAATCAGATGCCTGTCCTGATAAGGAACCTTCTTTATCAATATGCCTTCTATTTTTGTTCTCACTGGAGGAGCCTATCAAACTAGAGTCACAGTGTCCTCCTAAGACCCACAAAAGAAGGTCCATCAGATAGAAGAAACGAGGTCCTTTAAAGGCCAATACTTGATAGTCTCTGGCCAGACTAAGAAGATGAGAGTGCTCTTTTATACAAAAGGGGATGAGCAACTCCTGAGCATTGCTCATGGGAATCTCATAAGGATTCTTTAAGCAAAATGCGTCTGCTGCAAAAGCTTGAAGACCCACAATTAATGCTCTTGAGGAGCTTAGAGTGTAGCTAGGACAAGCAACTTTGAAAGTTGTTAGTGATTGAGCATTGAGAAGCCAAGGTAGAAAATCCTTATCTTCGCCCCCAAGTGTGAATGATTGAGAAAGAATCACAATTTCCACTCCTTGATCACTAAGAACTTCAAAGAGAATCTCCTGCATACGCGGACTTGAGAAGCTTTGCCACTCATCAAGCCAAACAGCTCCCTTTATGCCTCTGAAGTCTCTCTTGTAAGGATTCAGAATATTCCTGCCTCCCCTCTTTCTTATTTGGCCGCGGCGTTTTGGACTTGTGCTTAAGAAGTGCCAAGTGAGATGCCTTTCTAATTTTTGAATTTTAAGGAATACTTCCCCTTTAGAACTTGATAATGGGGCATGAAGTCGAATAACTTTAATACTCATGGTTTCATTGCTGCAAAAGCATGCTAAAGAAATACCTACTAAACCATTGATTTAAGAGAAGAGCTTGAATAGATTAATACTTAAACGGACCTATTCCAATCAATCAGAATTTATCATCAGTGAGGATCAAGATGTTATTGATCACCTGAAAGAAGTTCTCAAAGTAAAAGTCGGAGACACCATAAGAGCGGCTTTTCTTGATGAAGGCTTAGGTGTAGTCATTGTCACTGCAACTGACCCTATTATTGAATTACAACTTGAGGGACAAATTGAGCCTACCCCCACAAGGGAGCTTCACCTGCTCGTAGGAGTATCGAGGCCGCCAACGATGAAGAAAGTACTGGAGCATGCAACAAGCTTAGGCGTCACTCATTTTCACTTCTTTAAGGCCCACTTAAGTGACAAGAGCTATCTTCAAAGTAAAGTTTTCAACGAAGATAGTATTGAACAACTCTTAAAGCTTGGAGTTGCTCAAAGCTCAAAATTAGCGAAACTTCCCATCGTTAAAAGTTACCCTTCTTTAAAGCAGGCCCTAGTGCAAGTACCACCGAGACGCTTCTTGCTTAGCCTAGGGGGACATAAGAGCTTCATGAATTTAGAGTCACCCAAGGAAGCAGTGGCCTTGGCGGTAGGTCCTGAAAGAGGATGGACGCAAGATGAAGAAGCCTTTCTTCAAGAAGAGAACTTTGTGCCCGTTAAAATATCCTCTCATACTCTGCGCGTAGAAATTGCGACTTTCAGCGCTCTTGCCCAGCTAGAAATGATATTACATGGCGAATGACTATTTAATTCGCTTTATACCCCTACTGAAAAGGAGTTCAAGTCTTTAGGTGAGTTTTCAATACTTGAAAACTCAAACAGGAGGACTATATACCGCTACTGGAAAGGAACTCAAGCAGCTCGCCTAAAGGCGAGTACCTTGAATCTTAATACCATCCGGGTATACAAGTCTTTGAGCAAGTTTTCAATACTTGAAAACTCAAACAGGAGGACTATAATAACTCATGACAAAGATCTCTGGTTTTACATTTATAAAGAATGGCTTAACTCTTGGTTATCCCATTGCTGAATCAATTAAGAGTATTGAACCTCTTTGTGATGAAGTCATTATCAATGTTGGTTTTAGCAACCCCGAGTGCACAGATGATGATGGCACCTTTTCTTACTTAACAGAGATTTTTACCGAATCAAAATTTAAATTTTTAAAGTCTTACTGGGACCCAAAAATCATGGGTCAGGGTCTTATTCTCTCCCAGCAAACTAATATTGCACTGGATGCCTGCACGGGAGATTTTTGCCAATATATTCAAGGTGATGAGGCCATTCATGAAAACGACCTCACTCATATTAAAAGAGGTATTAAAGAACTAGAAAGTAAGCCTTCTCTCAATGGCCTTATTTTTCAATACCGCCACTTCTATGGAAATACAAATATCTTAAAGCATACGCGCAATACATACCGCAGAGAAGTTAGGCTTATTAGAAATCATCAAGGGATAAAGTCCCATCTCGATGCTCAAGGTTTTAAAAATTCAGACGGCAGTAAAGTTCACTGCCTTGAAACCTCTGCAAGAATCTTTCACTATGGCTGGGCACGGGCTTCACAATTAATGGACAAGAAGGTAAAGGCCTTCAGTAAACTCTATCATGGAGCTGACTTTGAAGAAGAGAGCTTTTCCTATCAGAGAATCTGGGGATTAAAGCCATTTCAAGAAGAGCACCCCATAGTCATGAAGCAATGGATTGAGCAGAATAAGAATGATATAGATATATTAGCGCTACCCCTCCAATTTGATTGGGAAATCTTTGGCTTAGCTGTCTCTGATCTTATAGAGTCATTGACAGGTTATCGAATGGGCGAGTACAAGAACTTTATTAAAGCCGGAGAAATAGAATGATCAGACAAGTAGAAAAACTCTTAGATGAAATGGTAAGACCTGCCCTTGCTGCTCATGGCGGAAATATTGAGCTCATTGATATTGATAATGGGAAAATGTATGTCAAAATGGGTGGCGGCTGCCAAGGCTGCTCAAGTTCGACGGCAACACTTAAAGATGGAGTTGAAAAACTTATTAAGCAGCACTATCCGGATATTGAAGAAATTATTGACCTCACTGATCATAACTCGGGTGATAATCCTTATTACTCAAGCAAAGACTAAGAAGGCTCATCTCCAATAGTGTTACCCAGAAGTTTTGAAAGTTGTTCAACTCTGATTATGGCCCTCAAGCTATTTGCGCCAACTGAAGATGCCTCTTCCTTTAGCTTAACTAAGATTAGCCTTCCATTTGATTTAATATAAGCTTTCTTCATTTTTTTATCAGAAAAGAAATTTTTTAAGAACGTAAGTTTCTCATCATTAGATAAGGCAAAGAAGTTCTCATCTACATTTGTAATAAGTTCTTTATTGTCAACAGAGCTAACATCTCTATAATCGAAGAAGTCCAGCTGAGTATTCGACTCTTCAGCCTTATCTAAGCTGTTAAGTGCGAAGTTAATCAATGAAGACACACTTTGACTGTTCTTATTACTACCTCCAACACTCACGGTTGAAGTATTACCACTAGATGAGCCTGAGTTCTGACTACCTCCAGAAGAAGTTCTTAAATCTTGGACTTGTCCTGCTGCAGTACCTGCAACTTGAGAGTTATTATTAAAAGTTCTTGCATTTCTCGCATTTCTCGCATTTCTCGCACTTGTAGCCACTCCATTTGAGCTCTGAACTGGTCTTATATTTTTTTCAGCGATTGCCTTTCTTTGAATAACCTTAGCTTTAAGATCTTGAACCTCCCCTCTAATACGCTCTAACCTCTTATTCTCACTAGCCGGTGCTCCAGTCTTTTGAGCTGCTTCTATCTTCGCTTCAACATTCTCAGTTAAACGATCAATCCTTTCATCTGCTATAGTAGAGAGTTCTTCTTCTTGGGTATCAGAAATTTGTGAATAATCACTCATCTTTTGATAAGGTATTTCTTGATTAGAAGTTACAGCTCTTGTATCAACAGCTCTTGTATCAACAGGTTTTGTAAATCCAGAATCAGTGGCTTCATCCGCATCAGCCTCTCTTACGTAATTACCTGCAGGTTTTTCAACAAGCTCACCCACTGGAGCAATAGGTGTCATTTCACTTATTTCACTTTGTATGTTTTCTTTTAAAGAATCTTTAGTACCTCTATCATTGCTAATAGCTGAGTCTTCTCCCGATATAAAGCTTTCTACTCTTTTCTTTGAATGATTTTGCACTTTAACGGACGCAAGAACACTTTTAAAATTCTCCTTCTCTTCATCAGTTAAGGACTTATCATTTTGAATATTTTTCATCGCAGCAGCTAAGTTCTGCTTATTTTTGGCATCTCGCTCTTCAGACTTAA
>CALHBL010000334.1 GCA_937930825.1 uncultured Bacteriovoracaceae bacterium | reverse complement strand
TTTGGAAACTCAAGCAGGAGGGCGCTCTATTTGCTCTTGGGTAGTCTCCTCTTCTTATCAAGTTGTGCAGGTAATGTAGGACTCACTTCAAGAGGCTGCAAGGCCAGTGATGCCCAAGTTATGAGTGAAGATAAGTCCTTTGTGGCCGACTATTCTTGGGATAAGAAGGTTTGGAATAGTGGAGGGGTAAAGATGATTAGGATTTCCAATCTCCTTAAGGAAAAAGAAATTGACTGCACTAAGGTAGGGCGAGTTCGGTATCAATTCGCCCAAACTTTTTGGGATCAACTCTTTAGTGTAATCCCTTTTATTTCCAGAATGACTGTAAGGCTAGAAGTAGAGAAAATTTGAAAAACTGCATCAAGGAAGGTGCTTAAACTCAAGGATGAGCGTTCGCTTAGTAAGAGCGCGCAGGGGCCATGAGGGCCCCATTTTAAATATATACTCATCTAAAGATTTGTATGGCCGAATGGTTCAAAGGCTCAAGTTACTCGCCGTTAGGCGAGCTATAAACACTTATTACTCGAGTTTAAAGTGAAGAAGGTTCCAAAAGAAATTCTTGATACTATCGAGCCAGAAAAGCGTGAGGCCTTTAAGAAAACCTTTGCCAAAAAAGAGCACTTAGCTTCTGGAAGTTTCAGCTTTCAATGGAGCCTAGTTACCTATGTCGTTTTATTCATAGGCCTATTCACTCTTTTTTCATATTTTCCAAGTGCGCTTACTTTCTTCAAAGCAGAGCTTCTAACTGCGAGCGCTCTATTATCCTTTATCCTCCTCTTTCCAGCGAATTACTTAATGAGAAGTGTCAGGTCAAACCTTAATGAAAGAGGTATTCTTATTATCCAAGCTTTAGTTATTCTTCTAGCGCTAGTATTCATTATCTCAGCTGTTCTCTTGCGTTTCGGTCACCTTCGCCTAAGTACTCTATATTAAGCCGATGCCCTTCTTAAAATCTCTATAGTTCATTATCCCTTGAACCATTTGCCAGAAATCTAAGGACAATCTTTCGCATTAACCTTGGTTAGAGTCATCAGGGTAATTCTCTAAGTTATTATAATCACATGGTTTTAATGGAGAGTTTAGATTGTCTAGAAAACGTCTAGCTATAGAAAGTTGATACTAGGGTTGATTAGAACTATTATGTTCATGAGTTGCTGAACTATTAAAGGATAGGAGATAGCTATGTATACTATAAAGAATGTTTCGATGATGACTGGGATTGGAGTTCACACCTTGAGGGCCTGGGAAAAGAGATACAGTGTGATAGTACCGGAAAGAAGCCCTTCGGGAAGAAGGTTCTATTCTGATGAGAATGTTGAAAAGCTCAAGCTTATAACTATCTTGAACAAGACAGGAATTCAGATTTCAGTCATTGCAAAATTAAGTTTAGAAGAGCTCAAGCAAAGCGTAAGTAATTTATCAGAGAAAGACCTCTATCCTGATGAGGTCAATAAGCTAGAAAGTTCACTCTTCATTCTTAAGAAGGCCTTTGAGTTTGAAGTCCAAGATATCCTCTTTCATGAATTTGAGTCTATGATGACTGAGCTGGATAAGGATACTTATCGTTTAAAGGCTTTATTAGACCAACTCCTTATTCCCTTCTACGAACATGTCGTTTCTAAAGATGAAAGCAATCCTTCGTTGAGGGTTACTTGTAGAACAGTTTATAGCTTGATCTCCAATAATTTGAAAACAGTACTGGCCCAGCTAGTAGATGAATTTCAAGAGAGTAAGGAACACAATATTGAGGGACTTACTAGTGACGACGGCCCAATTCTCGTTGGTTCTTCAGGAACTGTTAGGGGAGAAATTGATTCGCTGATTTGCTGTATTAAGAGCTATCTAAGCGGTAAAGAGGCCATCTTCATTGGCTCGTTAGTTGATAAAGACACGATCACTGAATTTATTGATCATATGCCTCCCAAGAAAGTGGTTATCACAGACCGCTATGTTAGCTTTAGGGCACATCCTCGTTTATTTGATCTAATGAAAGATCTCCCTAAAGAGAAGCTTGACGGTGTTGAGTTTGCGGTTCTCTTACATAGGTTTAATGAGCTCCAAGAACTTAAGTTTCAGAATTCAGACAAGGTAGAGTTATTAAATAACTTTGACTCTATGGATACTTATTTTTCTGCGTCCTAATTTCTGCTCTAATTAAAATAAGGAATTCTCTTGATTCAACAACTAAATAACGAAGTGGATGAGCTCTCCGATCGAGTAGGAGAGTTCATTCGTTACTGGGGTTTTAAAAATATTCACGGGAAAGTATGGTGCTTACTCTTTCTAGGTAAGGCCCCTCTTACCGCCGCCCAGTTGATAGAGAAAACGGGAGTCTCAAAAGCTTTGATGAGCCAAACCTTGTCTGAGCTCCTCGAATATAGGGTTATTGATTGTGTCGACGAATGCATTAAGAATAGACGGTACTGTTCTAACCCTAAAGTATTATCAGTGATAACGGCCGTTCTCAGACGAAGAGAAAAAGAAATGCTTGGTAATATCCATAAGCGCTTTCGCTCAGTAGAGAGCTTTAGTGAAGAACAGCTCGATAGTGTAGGGGTCTGCAAGGTTAAGGTTGAAAGACTTGGAAGAATGATTAAATTCGCTGAAACCTTCCTCAATAGTATGCTTCGTTTTGAATCATTCTCTTTTAAGTCTTTTCCAAAGAGTTTTGGCCAGTCTTAGCTATCTCACCCGTTTTATTCTTCCTATCATTTATTGAAAATTTTTCCCTCTTTTATGAACTATGATAATGATTTGCCATGTCATAGATTGAGTTGTATTAATGGGCAAATTATTTATCTGGGATAACTTACCAATTTAAAAGGAGAATTTATGCGTTTCTTGAGTATCGCTATAGCATTAATGCTTATGACTAGTTGTATTAACTTTCGAGGGGATTTTACGGCCTATCGAGAGTTAAAACTTAAGCATACGACTGTTTTTGGAAATATTAAGTATATCAATGTCCCCGTTGGCCGCTATTCGGCAATGGTTAATTTTAGCTCTGAAAATAAGATTAAATTGACCCTCCAAAATGATAATGAATATATTATCGCTAAGCTACAGCTTCCAAATGGTCATCAATTCCCTCGTGAAACAGGTAGGGTCTTCCTCTCAGCTCGTGAAACTGGTCAGAGTTTTGATATTGAAGGTTATGTAAATAGTAAGAAAACTAACTCAAGAGTGAGAAGAACTTCTGAATTTTGCTCAACAGTTGGCTGGGAAAATGAATGCCGAAATGTTTGCGATGGAGGCTCATGCCGTAATATCTGTGAAGATGTGCCGGTTAATGTGGATGGCACAAGAGATGTGGAGTATCGCTACGAGCATGTTGAAAGTGACTTGAAGCTCAATATAATGGTTCCCAATGGGGCGCATGTAGCTCAATACTCAGGAACAGATATCACAACGAATAAAGTCTACTTCCATAAAGGACCTTGTTTATAGTCATATCGTTTGAGTTTTCAATTATTGAAAACTCA
>CALHBL010000333.1 GCA_937930825.1 uncultured Bacteriovoracaceae bacterium | reverse complement strand
TTTACTCATGGCCTTACTAAAGAGGTAGCCTTGGGCGTACTTACAGCCCATCTTCTTAAGCATTTTAAGCTGTTCCTTAGTTTCAATTCCTTCAGCAATAACTGTTTTTCCAAGACCTTTGGCCATATCAACGATAGATTTCACAATAACATAAGTATTATGGTCATCTTCCATTGCTTGAACAAAACTCTTATCAACTTTTAAGTTATTAGCATCTATTTTATGAAGTGAACTTAAAGAGGAAAAACCAGTTCCAAAGTCATCGAGGGCCACTGAGTAACCTTTACTTCTACACTTGGATATCCAGTCGTAGACAAAGTTTCCTGAAACAAAGACTCTTTCGGTAATTTCAAGTTTAATTTGCTTGGGGTGAATTTTATGCATCCATGTCGCTTTTTCGAGAATTTCAAAGAGCTTAGGGTCCTGCATCTGTCTTCCACTTACATTGATAGAGCAAAATAGTTTTGGAACTTTTCCAAGATTTGCACCAAGGACCTTTTGAATTTCTCCAAACTCCCTGCAAGCGGTTTCTGTAATCCAATGACCTAAGGGCACAATGAGACTTGTTTCTTCTGCAATCCCCATAAATATATCGGGACGAACTAATCCATGCTCTGGACTATTCCAACGAGTCAATGCCTCAAAGCCAACAACATTCTGTGACTCTATACTTATAATAGGCTGGAAGTGTATTTTGAATTCATCATTTTCAAGAGCTTCGTGAAGCTCTTTTTCGTATCTGATTTTTTGAATAACATCTAGACCATAGTTAATATCGGTAATTTCTGTATTAGTATTCTTCTTGGCCTTAATTTTTACTTTCTTATTCTGTGTAATATTCTTATTAACTTGTAGAGTTTCACGAGTTCTATTAATTAGCATTGTAATTAAAAGCCTGACTATAGGGTCGGCCTCATCAATTCTTTCCGAAAGGGCCTCTTTAGAAACAACAGAGAGAACAACTTTTGAATTGGCCTTAGCTGAAGCTTCTCTTATCGAGCCATCAAGCATGGCCATTTCACCAAATATCTCACCTGGGCCTAAGAGAGCTAGCGGAGTCGACTCTTCCTTTGATGTAACAAAGAGCTCCACCTGTCCACTTTCAATCAGGTAAGCACAGTCGCCTTGCTGTCCTTCTTGATAAATTAATTCGTTCTTGGGTATGATCTTTGAAAACTCACTACCCTTTTTGTTTTTTTCTTTCATGCTCCTAACCTATCGGTCAGTTGGTAGTAAAAGCTTGAGCTTTTAAGAGCTATTATTCCTAATTTAAGCTTAAATTGCATGAAAACGGTATGTTAGGCTAGAAGTTTCCAGGTAGCAGACCATTTCTGCCTTCATGCTTTATCCAGTCCCCATACATTGGGTTAGGTAGAATAAAGTAATCCCGTCCAAAATGCTCTTTATTCTCTTGAACAGCATCGACCCTATTATCGGAGAATTCATGCGAAAAATCACTTAAGTTATCGCCTATTAAAAGTTGTACGTCACAAGTTTTCCTAACGAGTGCTCTACGCTCTTTCTTTGAATGAATTTTATCCCGCCCAATGATCTGGCTTCTTTCAAGAGAAATACCTAAGGCCTTTAGGTGATCAAGTGTGGGGTCTATTAAATAAGATCTCCTATTAGTGAGGATGAAAGGACTGACTCCAAGATCCTTCATGACTTGAAAAAAACCTGAAACTCCTGGAAGGAGCACACCTGCTTTACTGCGAACCCAGCGGTCCCATGTTCTATCAGTGTAGACATCACTATTCCTATACAACCAACCTTGATAGGGCGAGTTGTCCAAGATCGTTTCATCGGCATCGAGGATAACACAGGCCTTAGTCCCGTGGTATTTCTTCATTTTAGATTTCAGAGAATCGGCAGCAAGATTGTAAACTTGGTGATAGAGGGCCTTCACCTCCCCGGCCTGCTGATAGTAGAGATTTCCGTAATAGAATGGTCTTTGCGGATTCTCTTTATGGGCACAAGAAAGAAAGAGAAAGAAAGTCAGAAGTTGGCACCATTTATAATTTGATATTCTCATATTTTCCTCAATTGCTCCAGAAACCTTGTGAGTACTTAAGTACTCTCTGTGAAAATTCATTTTCACTCATTTGATTAAGTTTGTCTCTATTTGTAAGGCTTAACTTCTCTCCAAAGTCATGATTCTGCCCCTCTGTCGCCTTATTCATAAGCTTTGTCCCAATTAAGTGCAGTGATGGATAGGGTGACCTATTGACATAGTGCCCTCTATCCACTTCTCCCTCAAATGAGAAATCGGGATGAAAGCAAACCACCTCAACTGCTATAGAAAGTTTATCTAAACGATTCTGAATGCTACAGCTTAATTGATAGAAATTTTCAAACTTAAGTTTAGTTTGGGGGTAGAGATGAAATCCATGATAAAGGCCAGTCACACATAAACCATCTTCTTTTAAATAATCAAGACTCGCCCTAATACTCTTGGCGTCGACAGAGGTCATTTTAACAAGAGTAGGCCCCTTTACTCCCACAGGCCCTTTACCAAAGAAAGGGCAAAAATTTAAATCGAGTACCACTCTTTCAAGCCACTCTTCTGTTATGCATTTCTCACTTTTCAACGAAAATCCTTTCTCGTATTCATATCAAATTTTTGACTAAAGGACTAGAGAATGGCCTCCTGTAGATTAGAGATGACCGCATTTGGAACACATTAATTTTACAGAGGGGTCATTATCCAGAGATTCACAGCGCTGTGAAATGAGTTTACAAAAATTATCAAAGAAGGCTTCTTCCCTAGCTACTGGAGCACTCTTTTTAAGGCCCACATTTTCAAAATGGCCCTCAATAATCTCACACTCACTAACTGAAAATTCTTTATTTTGCTCACAAGCTCTAAGTACTTGAGTTGTATAATCACGAAAATCTGAAGATGAACGAAGTCTCTTCGTTGCTACTTCAAAGAGTAAGAATTTCATTTTTTCCCATGTAAGACTTTGAACGCTCAAGGCAATAGCTCGAT
>CALHBL010000332.1 GCA_937930825.1 uncultured Bacteriovoracaceae bacterium | reverse complement strand
GGTGATGAGAAAGTAGTTCGCCTTCAGTGGGCGGAAGAAGGCTTACAGGTACTCGAAGTAGAAAGAGATGAGCGTTTTAAAAAGAAAATCAATGAACATCCAGTGCTCACTATTCCAGGCTCATTTAAATCTTTTCGCTGTGCTGAAGACGCCTTTGGTGACTGTACAAATAGAGAGGAAGAAAATACTGAACTTGAGTGGAATCAAAAGACTACATTTAAGCCAGACTTTGAAAAATTAATACTTAAAGAAGTCAATGGTCTTGATCTTTATGCTATTCAAAGCAAGAGTTGTATTTCAAAATCTAGTACAGGAGTTCTTAACTACGAGGTCAACTCTAATGTTATTAATGTTGAGCTTGAAAAGACATATAGAGTTAATGACGCGAATACTAACTGTATATGGGACAGCTACATTGAAGGAAACCTTTCTCGTAACAGCTTTAAAGTGAAGTTCTTCTACTCTCTTGTAAGACTAGATAAATTAGCATCTCCTAACTATAAGACTGCTCACTACCCAGTGCCTGACCATGGTACCTTTGGCTTCTTTGAAAAAGAAGAGCTTATCTTAAATGACAACTTTGACAGTGAAAGGAAAGAGCCGCGCATTCTAATGAATCGTTGGAATCCAAAACGCCCTAATGGAGAAATCGTTTTTCACCTCTCTCCTGAATACTCTAAGAAAGCAAATAGCTCCATCCTTAAAGCAACTCGTGATGCAGTTGATGTTATGAATAATGAGATGAAAAAGGGCAATATTAATTTAAATATTGTTCTTAAAACACAGCCTGAAGATACTAAGAATCCTATTAATAGTGGTGATCTTCGTTACAACTCACTTGTTCTTATAGAAGATCCTCTTGCAAATGGACTCCTCGGTTATGGACCATCTGTTGCAAATCCCTACACAGGTGAAATTGTACAGGCCCACACTAATATGTATCTTGGTGTTTTAAAAGGTATGACAAGGCGAGTATATAATACTGCCACTGACTTAACTGAAGAAGAGTACGCTAAAGCTAATCCGAAGCTTGGGCCAGTAACTGATATAAAGATTGCTCCAACAGCATTATCGAATCTTCCGCTAAGTATAGCAAAGGCCATCATCCCAGCGGATAAACTGGCCACTACAGAGACTAGTGGAATTGCTCCAGTTGCTAGAAGTATCCCAGCAGTTAGCGAAGTAGCTATTACTAATCCTGCCGAAAGACTTCAGAGAATCTTAAGGAATCACTCTCAGCATGCAGGTCATGGTCACTCTGAGGCTTTTACAGAAGATTCAATTACAAATGCCCGTGAATATCTAAAAAGTCGTCTGCACAGAGCGGTTGATTATAAATTAGCTTTAAAAGCACTCAAAGTAGACATGAAGAATCCAGAGCTAAGTGAAAGGGCCAAAGCAGAGTTCAGGGATAAGGAACTTAACCTTGAGCATGAGATTCGCTTGAATGAGCTCGCTAAGAATAATGCCTTTGCCACTGAATTCTTTCCAATTGGCGGTACATCTAAAGTTGTCTACCCTGAACTAAAAAGAATCCCAGGGATTTTAACAACAAAGGGGACCCTTAAGAGATGGGAAAAACTCAATAGCAAACAAAGAGCTGCTGCCCAAGAGATAATCCTAATCAGTAGCTATAAAGCGACACTTATTCATGAGCTTGGTCACAATCTGGGTCTTCGCCACAACTTCACAGGCTCTTATGATAAGGCCAACTTCCTCACTAATGAAGAAGCTGCTGCTTTAAATATGCCATCAGCACCTGCTTATTCTTCTATTATGGATTACTCTTTTAGTGAATTTAATCAACTCAAGGCCTTTGGTAAGTATGACATTGCCGCTCTTCGTTTTGGTTATTCTTCAGAAGTTGAGCTCACATCTGGAGCTATCACAAAAGTTGAAATTCCAGTAGATGCAAAAATCAAAATGACTCAAATGGAGCCAGGCCAGGCCCTAAAATATCTTAATCAGCATATTCGAGAGGTAGTAGCTGAGCCTTCTACGACGGCCTTCGTTTCTCAAAAACTTCAAAATGTTTCTGCAGATATTAATTCAGCATCAATTAAAACTATGGGCGACGATGCAATTAATTACAGAGTTCAATCTATGATTAAGGTCCTTAAAGAAACGAAGAATGCAATAGTTTCCTCAACTCTTGAGCAATTTAAACAATATAATAAAGATAAAGGCAATGGAATCACACTTAAACAGTACCAATTCTGTACTGACGAGAATGCTGGCCTTTCTCCAAGGTGCAACCGATTTGATGAAGGGACTGATTTAGTTGAAATAACTAAGCACAAGATCAAACGCTACAAAGATGCCTATAAGTATAGAAACTTTAGAGATAAGCGGCTTAAGTTTTCGTCTCATGGCATTAGAGGGTACTACTGGTGGAGAGAGCGAGAGCTTGGAGGAATCAGGGATATATTCGAAGAGTATGAGCGCTTTGCTGATATATTTAGCCCAGAGCTTATGACCCAAGAGTGTGGTCCTGCTGACTTGGCCGCTGTACCAGATCTTTGCGCGATGGTTAAAGAAAGAAGAGATTCAGTGAAACTAATCTCTGACTTCTTCATAGAAATCCTTAAAACTCCGGATCATCAGTGTGCTCTTGCAACAGCTGATGCTCCTAATACTGTAATTGAATATAGAAAATTAAGAACTCTCTACAATAGAGTTAAGGGTAGCATGAAACCCGAAACTAAGAAAAATAGTGATGGTTTAGAAGTAGTTACTCATAAAGAAAAGAGAATAACCACAAGTTGTTTTGACCCTGCTATTAAAAGACTACTAGCGCAAAGTAAACCGAAGCTTCTTGTCGTTGGTGAAAATGGAAAATTTCTAAATGGCTTTAAAAGTACTGACCCGAACTATAGGTATGTATCAGATAGAGCAACTCGAGGAATTTGGGCAGATAAGGCCATTGCAATGAAGAGCCTCTTCCAACGTTATTGGAATGGATCAACATCCGATACTCTTCATATGGCCTTAGTTGACGTGCCAGAAGTAAGACTACAAATTGAGATGATTCTTAGCCACTTTCTTCAAGGAAGACCTTTAAGTGAGCCTCTTCCCTTTAAAACAGAAGAAGGACGTGAGTTCACTCTCCCCTATGCTATGGTTGGAGATGATTACAATGTGGATCCAGTAGAGCAACACTTCTCCCGCTACCGTAGAAGATACGGAATGGACTTTCTTGGTCAAACAAACCTAGTCTCAATGACCATGAGGCAAATTCAGCTATTTGGTACAAGTTATGGGGAAGATTACAAAGAGTCTGCCTTTGTCGCAAGGAACTTACCTTCTGTATTTAAATATAAGGGAGTAAGAAAACCGATCAACCTAACTCCTACTGATCTTGTCTTATTAGACGAAGAAGCTGACACCGTTTTTGTTGGAAGCGATTACACACCAATCGCCAAGGAGATGATTTCGACAATCACCATTCTTCCAAAACTAGTAGCGGCAAATCAAAAGAATCCAGGTCTCATTGCTAAGATTATAAAAGATAGGCAAATGCCTGAAGATTTAACAGAAACAGAGACAATTTTATGGCCAATGCCAGGACCTGTTCTACAACTACTCTTTGATTCGGTATCCGCTGGTACTAAATTCAGAGAAGATCAATTTAATATGGCCTTAGGGCCAGTTAACGGACCGATTATTTCTGCTTTTCTCAATGCAGGACCTGAAGGCATACAAAAAGTTCTAGAAAAGAAGAAGTTAGCAGAGACGATCCCAGTAGATAGTTCTGATCCTCTCTACGAAGTCTATCTACTTCCGAACCAGGCCCTTATTCAATTTAACAACGGTACCTATAATGCTGAAGTTGTAAACTTCTACAAGACACAGATAAGAAGAATGCCTATTTTTGTTGGACTAGATATCGGGCAACTTAATTCATTGTAAAAATAGTAAAAGCTCCTGAATAGGAGCTTTTTTTATTTAAAAATCCGTCCTATTCAAATTGTATAGACTTATGCTGAGTCTTTATCTTCTCTTAAAATGGCCGAAGCAATGGAGTGAATCTCAATGGAGATGAGAATATCCACTCACTTCAAGAAAGTATTCTTAAAAAGGCCAAGAAGGGAAGAACATACTTCAAAAAAGCTGGGGATGTCTTTGGAATTTTCTCTCGTAGAAAGCATATCATTTACAAGCACCGTTTTTACGGCCTCGAAGACTACAAGAAGCTTATCTTTATGAGCCGCTTCTATCCAGAGAATGGGAAGATCACTTTTCTAATATCACTCCTGAGCAAATGAAAGAAGCTGGATGGCCCTCAATCAAGGCATGGAATAAAGCTTTCCAAGGTGCTAAACAGGTATTCAAGTTGTTCTAGATGAGAGCAAGACTGTAAACCTAGGCGATAACCGCTATAACGCAATCAATATTGTTGATACTAAGAATGGGACACATCTCTTAGGCCATGGGCCCCACTGATGCCGGAGAGCTCCAAATGATCAACGAATGTGCTGAATTACTTGTTGAAGATTCAGTCGTCTCCACTCTCGTCCACAAGCTTGAGCATAACTTTGCCATTCGCCACAACTTTATGGCCTCAACTGATACTCACAATTTAATACTAAAGGAATACGGCCTAGCGGTATTTCCTAGGCCAGATTTTTTCTTTGTCTATCCTGCTTGAGTAAATTTAATCACTTCAACAGGGCAGGCCTCGGCAGCTTCTTGAATTTTTAATCCGTCGTTTAAAGGGGCTTCTGGGCGAATCAAGCAGGAGTCTTCAGTCACTTCAAAGACTTCTGGATAAATGGCCTCACAAGCATTGCAGACAATACAACCGGGTTCAATCCACACCTTAGTAATATCAAAGTTTACCTGAGCTTCAGTTGAACCCCCACCAGCTCCGGCAAACTCCCCTGCAAATTCGGGGTTCGTTGCTAACTTAATGGTCTTCATACTCTCTGGCAGAGTTTCTGCTATAAAGGTTCTTTGGACAGATTGATAGAGAGGCTTTCCAGCAGGAGCTGGCATGGCCTTAGTAAAGGTCTTAACTGTTTCTCGAGTTTCCCCTAAGAGGCGCATAAACTTTGCTCCCTTGTACTGGAAACTTTGAGTTAAGCTATCTTTAGAAGAACTTACTTCAACTTCAATAGTTGCTCTTTCTAAATTCTGTGCTTCTAGTAAGCGTTTCATACCATTGCCCATATAAACATCACGAGCAAAGTCACTATTAGCGCCATCAAATGCTTTAGAAACTTCAACCATAGTTGGTGTACCAAAAGGGTTGAATAACCTCACTTTAACTTTATCAAATTTAACTGGCTCCATTGAGCTATTCCATGAAAGTGAAAAAGCAAAACCATGATCACCAAATTCTGACTTCAATATTTCCAACTTGGGTTTAATGGCCAAGAAGTGAAAGCTTCCTGAAAGCAGACTTACGATACCTAAAGTTACGACCAGTCCTATAGCGGCTATAGCAGCAATAGACATGGCGATGAGGGTTGTGTTCACAGTACTCTCCAAAAATAAAAATTAGTCCCTATAAATATAAGGGAGCTCCGTTAAATTGGCCAAATATTTCAAGACCTTAACAAGAAATATACCTCTACAGGAAAGGAGTCTTACTTGACTATATAGGTCATTATTATTATTAAAGATTTGTCTAGTAGAAGTTAACACTGGCCTTCACTTTTTCACGATCACCCTCTTTGAACTTCTCCCCAAGTCCTATGCAGACCCCTTCAAAGGTCCCCCAAAAGAATTGATCAGCTATGGCCTCTTCCACTGAAAGAAAGGCCCCTTGTAAAAAGGCCCCCGCTTCTTTCTTTGAAAACTCTATAATAGGGAGACCTAAGATTTCCCATGGAAGGATGTAG
>CALHBL010000331.1 GCA_937930825.1 uncultured Bacteriovoracaceae bacterium | reverse complement strand
TCATTTCAACCCAAAGCAAAGGGCCAAAGATTGAATCTCTTTGGCATAGCTTCTCAAAGAAGAGACTCATCTCAAAGGGATTCAATGTTTTTGCTTTCTTTTCAAATCCCCTATGGGCGAAGCCTGTTGTTAATCTTGCATCATATATTCTATCTTGGTCTATGAAGTAGTCGAGTCTGGCCTTCCCCTTAAAAGGAGAGCTAAAAGGGCCAAATCGTTTCCAACTTCGGCGCACCTGAGAAGCTGTAGGGTGCAAGGGGAGATTGTAATGAGGAAGTTCATCAATGACTCCCTCGTCGCCTTGGGTACTTCTATGCCTTTTGAGTTGGTCAGCTCTCTTGCCTGAACTCCCTGTCAGGCCAAAGCGATCGCTCAGCTCTTTTTCTAAACCTTGGGCACTCTTCCAAACAGAGAAGACACTAGGAAAGAGGTTACTATCAGAAATATCAATCGTAATTCTTAAACCAAAATGAACTTCGAGGTTAAGAAGTTGATAGTGGAGAATTGATTTTCCATTTGCTCTTTCACAGCTAATGTCAAAAAGCATATGAAAGTTAAATTGTTCTCTGAAGCTCAAGAATTGAGCAACAAATACTCTTGATTCTTCTTCATTAAGAGGAAAGCTCTTATCTTCAAATAAGGTAAGCACCCCAAAATCTTGTTTTGAGGATTTAAAACGAGTTCCAAACTTTTTAAAAAGGTCATCTCTTAAGTTTCTCATTGACGAGACCCTTTTACTAAAACCTCTTTGGCAGCTCCAATCCTCACTCTCTCTCTTAAGAGGTCTAACCCCTGTACAAGAGACTCTATTGTGGGAGGACAGCCTGGAATATAAACGTCAACGGGGAAGAGTTCATCAGCAGCAATCGTATCAAATACCGAACCGCTTGCAGCGCAAGCTCCTACGGCGACAACATAGCGCGGCTTCATCATTGATTCGTACTTCTCAATCATATAAGGCTTCACTGCTTCATTGATAATTCCACTCACAAAGAGAACATCACAATCCTCTATTGGTTGAGAGAAGAATTCCTCTCGAACCATTGTGCCTTGAGGGTTAGGCCCATTTAAGCGTTCTATTTCTCGGGTGCAGCAACTTGCTCCCAATATATAAGGAACGAGAACATCTGCGCGAGACCAAGATTTAATCATGGAAAATAAAGACTGACTTTTTATTGTCGACCCTATCCAAGAAGGAACTGGTTTCTTCTCCCAATGCCCACCCCGAGGCGCGATTAAGTCTTCTCGACTTTTCATTTTCTTAACTCTTCCTTGTTCGAGCTTGAATACTTAAGTATTTAAGGTAGTTAAAAAAGAGTGTAGCAACGAGCTTAGAGTAATTTAAGACTTAGCGCACAACCTTAAGGCTATTCTTCTTGCTATAGATATCATAATCTCTCCAAGAGACGTCATTGGGAAATAAGACACTTTTCTCCTCAAGCTTTCTGGCATTACACCCAAGCTTCTTGCCATCATCTGGGACCCAAGAGAAGAGATGCTGATGAGAGCCGCCAATACCATTGTCGTACTCAACAAATCGGTAGTGAGGTGAATTATTCCCTGCTAAGGAGGCCATTGTATTAATACTTTTATCGAAGCCTAAATCAATTGCCTGACTGCTGCAGATGCTTCTCTTACTAGCATCAAACCTTCTCTTCCCATTACCTAAACGAGGATTCGGGAACCATGTCTTCGCACCGCAAGAATAGTAGCGATCAAGGCCTTCTAGGTTGAGCCAATTATTAACAAAGGCGAAGAACCAGGTGCGTTCGCGACTACTTTGAATACTGGCCGGCCGCACGAACTTCATACATGTTCTGAGCTTACTGCCGTACTTAGTCAGAATGAAGTGATAGAATTCCCCAAGCCTGAGCAGCTGATTTGACTTTGCTGCTCTTTTCTCGTCTTCTTTTAATTGAGATTCAATATCATCGTTAAAAATAGTCTGCAATTTAGCGTTCTTTATTTCTATTATCTTTGCGGCCCTATTTTGTAGTATGATTGCTGCTTTATCATCGGCTACCCTCTCCTTAGACATATTGGTCCGCACTTTTGCTTGACCACGCCAAATATAATCATAGAGAAAGTAGCAATTCTTTCTAAGTGAAATCATTTCTTCAAAGCTAAATTCATGACCTGATTTATAAGCAAAGTTAAGCGCTTTTTCGGCGGGAACCTCACTCACCAAGCGATAAGCGGGCTGACTATGAGGACCATTGACCGAGTGACCAAAACCATTTTGAGCAAAGGCCACAGTGTACTTCCAATCAATCTTCTTCTTGAGCTGCTGCATATTCTCTACATCTTTAAAGTCTGGGTCAAAAGCATTTACAGCAATAAGAATTAACTGGGACGTCCAGCCTTTACCGGTTTTACAGGGGTATTTTTGACAATATTGAAGAATAACACCACCTACAACCCTCGCCCTTTGGGACTGATCCCGCTCCCTTAGCGAAGAAGAGAAGAAACGTGACTCATCACCGAAGACCCAGATTCTCTGAGGACGTGACGTATTATCCAAAAGCCTTCCCACAATGCCCTGAGCAAAATTAGGTTTATGGATCTCGCTAGTGTACGACTCCCAAATATCTCTTTGCTTACAGTAGCTCATCTTTCTGTACCTACGACCAGATACCATATCCAGCTCATAGAGATGATCACTATTCTTAGGCGTTACCATAAAGTAGGAAAGACCTGTGCCCTTCTTAGTGCGAAAGGAAGTCAGGTCAAAAAAGGGATGAGTTGGGATAGAGCCCATTTCAGTATTCAGCCTAAACCTTGCAGGGGAATTAAACCAAACGGGTTCGGCCATGACTGCCTTGGCCGCTTTATCAGGGGCTTTAGGGGTTGGCCTTGAAGAACATGAAAGTAAAATACCAGAATTCGTTAATATGAGAACCAGAAGTAAATAGTTCATAAATCCTCGTTGACAAGTTCTCTCTAAATAGTCCAAAATTCAACCTTACAAAAGTAGTCCCCCATCCCCCGGTGATGGAATTGGTAGACATACGGGATTTAAAATCCCGGGGCTTCACGGCCGTGCGGGTTCAAGTCCCGCCTGGGGGACCACTTTTGCTTTCATGCCCACATTCAAAATAGATTTTCTCATAAATTATTGCTCAGGAGAAGGGAGCTTTGAAAAAAGACTTCGTAATCCCCTTGAAAATTCAAAACGCCTCAAGAGATAAAGAACTATTGTAATAAGGGCTTAAAAATCCCTAGAAAGAGGTTATACTTCCTCTCATTCTTTTCAATAGTGTCGACAATTCGAAACTCTACACTTAGCTGAGAACTCTTCGCCCATTGAGCAAGATCCGCTGAAGAAAATCCAAAGTGCCTAACCCCGGCCTTCTCATTATCCCCATGAAAAGTGCCATCCTCAGTTTCTAAGTCTATCAGAGCGATCCCGCCCCCTGGATTGATCATTTTGGAAAATTTTACGAGAACGGCTTCTGGGTTAATTAAATGATGAAAAGTCATCGAGCTAACTATGAGGTCAAACTTTCTCTCTAAACTCTCTTCTTCCAAGTTTACGTTCTTGGACTTGGTCTTAGCTGAGTCCTTTGTCTTTAGGTCAAATGCCTCAAGCATCCCACTAGATACATCAACCCCTAACAGGCTTTTAGCTTCTTCAATAAACTCAACTCCTAAAAGACCAGTGCCACAACCAAAATCAAGAATATCCCCATCTAGTTTGAGATTACCGTCTTTCTTAACTTCATTGGCCAAATGAATTGCTCTTTGTGATTTTTGTGAACTATCCCAAGAGTTTGCTGCTTCATTAAAGTGAGACACTTTCTATCCTTTACAAGGCCTATTATGGGGCGCTTCTGATTTACCATTTATAAGTCATCCTTTATCAGAACATAAATAGAGTTGACTACCCATCATTAAAAATACACCGGGAGGTGAGACAAAAAAGGTATTTGTCATTCCTTTTTGCCTATTTAAAGACTTTGTCCAACTTTAAAGGCCTAATGTGGGTTTTATTTGATCTTCTTTGCAGCTAGGGAAATAATTTATTCATGGAAAGCGGAGGTCTCTGCGCTTTTCCTACTCGGAGCGGCAAAATCCGAGTTTATCCCTTTGTTCTCGCCTAACCTTGGGAAAGAAGATATGATTGGTGGTGACTGCGCATTGGATGATCGCGCACTTGCCACCATTCTTCTTACAAATAATAATCATTGAAAGTTTTTATTACATTATTTCTCTAGCGAAATATTGACAAAATATTCTATACTTCTACGAGAAAATGAAACGTAAAAAAGGAGGTTGTTGATGCAAGAAGAAATGCATGAAGCTGTGCGCAACACCGCTAGTGTTACGCCTCAATCAACAGGTGATGAGCACGGAGATCTCCGGCGTCAAGTCTCGGAAGACTTGATCAAAAAAGTGAATGAGTTCAACGA
Source organism: uncultured Bacteriovoracaceae bacterium (assembly GCA_937930825.1). Lineage (GTDB taxonomy): Bacteria > Bdellovibrionota > Bacteriovoracia > Bacteriovoracales > Bacteriovoracaceae. The sequence continues at coordinate 9,766 of CALHBL010000331.1, read as the reverse complement.
TCCTAAAAAAGGAATCAAGGCAATGGCCATGCTCATGGGTATCCATGAGAAAACTCTTAAGAGACTTATTAGCTGTGAGAATCGACCTGGCTATCAAACAGTATTCAAAATTTACCGAGTTCTCTATCACAGTAGTACTGATAGCCAACTCCTAAAGCTTGTTCCTGACTCAGTTAGAGACTTTCTCACTAAAGCTTCTCCCCGCCTTGCCATTGATACAGTTCATTATTCAATGGATATCGAAAATGAACTGCAAAGAGACCCTGTTTTTTGTGAGGTCTACGTTCTGTGCGCTGCAGGTGGAACTACAAAAGAGTATATCTCTTTTCACTATGGCCGCTACGGAGAAAGGCTCTTAGAAAAGATGGTCGAGCAAGAAGTGCTGGCCATTATTAATAAGGGAACCTATATACTTGGAACTAACCAAGCTTCGATGACAGTTGAAACCATCCAGAAAGTTGGCTCTCACCTTACTAATCGGTTTTATAAAATTGAGAACTCTGATGAATTAGGAGAAAATTATATCTACCTCCATTCTCAAGGCCTCTCTAAAGAAGCTTATACGAATTGGATAAAGATCGATGAAGAAGCTTATGAAAAGAAATTAAAAATTCTATCGAAACAAGAGAACTTGGGCCCGATTAAGGCATTTACTTTTAACGTAACAGATACTCTAAGAGAGTCAAAAAATGAGACTAAACACTAGAGGGGTAAACAAAACATGAATAAAGTATATACAATTTTTATCAGTATGTTGCTCATGCTCTTAGTAAATGCTCACGATCCAGTTACTGGTGGTATATCTGGTAGTGGTGGTGGTTCTAAACAAACATGGGGCGAAATAATAAATAACCCCAATCTCAAACCAACTTTTCCTATTCACAGTATTCAAGGGTATAGAATTCGCTTTAATCACCTGTGCTACTTAGGTGAGAGAGTGAGAACAAAGTACAAGCAGATTGTAGGAAATAGCACTGAGCAAAGATCTAAAATTCTATTTGATTACTTAGAGGTCGATAGAGTTCGAGAAGAAACAATCTGTGTGGAAAGGCGTCACAACAACTGTCTCCAGTGGAGAACTGTTGAAGTAAGGATTCCTTTTGAAGCCAATATTAAAGTCTACAAGAGGTCTGAGCAAACAGGAAAGTGGAGCCTTGCCTTTGATAAAGTTTTTGAACTTCCAAGGTGTGAGCCTAGAACTTCTCATCGTTAATAGTAAGTGACAAAGCAGATTCTCAAAATTGAGGAGTATCCTTTTGAAAAAAGCGATACTCTTCATTACTTCAAGACACTTTATAAAGATAGAAAGCTCAAGGCCTTCTATCAATTTCTCAATAGACCCCACAGAAGGTCTTACTCTCGTTCGCTCATTAGAAAGTACAGCCCTCATGGTGTAGGCCTTGAAATTGGCTGCGGCTCAAGAACGATTTGCCCCACTGATAGAACACTACTATCAGATGCTTTTTCTAGCCACGGAGTGGAAAACTCTATCGCAAAAATTTTCTTTAAAGGAGATGAAATCCCCTACCCAGAAGGAAGCTTTGATTTCATCGTAAGTGAGCATGTCCTTGAACATATTGCCAATCCAATAAAAGCTTTAAAGGAATGGGTAAGAGTTCTTAAGAAAGGAGGTCAGATCTACTGCTTCCTTCCCCATAAAGAGCGTAATAATGACCTCAATAGACAAATTACTACTTTAGATCACTTAATAAAGGACTATAAAGACGATGTTCCTTATAATGATCCTACTCATATTGATGAATGGTTAGAGAATGTGGTTAACAAAGGCTTAATGCCTGAGCATTATAAGCATTTAGAAAAGCAAGAACTCCTCGACTCCGCAAGTATTCATCATCATGTTTGGACAGAAGTCCAAATTGCTGAATTATTTGAATACTTAGGACTTAAGGTTATTCACTGTGAAAATAAAGTTCATGACAGAAGAGACACATTTGTTGTTATTGCTACGAAAGAATAAGCTGATTCTCTTTTCATTACTGATCACCATAGTAACTGCTCTCTTTAGCTCTGGTTTTCTTCATCCAGATGAGCACTATCAAATCCTGGAACTTCTCCACATTAAATTAAAGGGTAAGATTGTCGACCCCACTATTTTCAATTGGGATTATCACTTAAAAATAAGATCTTGGCTTCAGCCCTTTATTTACTCTATTTTGATATGGCCTCTTCAGTTCTTAAATGGTTTTCAAATGGCCACGGTCATTAGGCTCTTTAACGGGCTCCTTGGATTATTTGCTCTGAGAAAATTCTTAAAACTCTATATTCCTCATGATCGCGAAAGATTAACGAGGATTTTACTTATTTCCCTATGCACTTGGTATGTGCCACTACTTCTTGTGAGAACAAATTCTGAATCGCTCTCAACTACATTTTTCTTACTTGGCTTCTTCTACTATGAGCAAAGAAGAAAGCCGCTTTCGATGATTTTCTTAAGCCTCTCCTTTCTTATTCGTTACCAGATGGCCTTAGTCATTTGCCCGCTCATTCTAATAGACCTTATAAAGAAGAAAATAGATCTCGTAACACTCTTAAAAATGACATTGGTCTTTACTCTCTTTGTTTCTATCGGTGCCCTTATTGACTACTGGGGCTACGGCTCTTGGAACTTAACCCCCTACAACTACTTCTTTGAAAACTTAGTGCAAGACAAGGCCAGTAACTTTGGAACCTCACCTTTTTACTACTACTTTACAAAGCCACTTTTAAAAGGAATTCCTCCTCTAAGTATTCTCGTTCTTGCTTTGGCCCTAAAGTTTCTCTGGAAGAATCGCTTTAGTTCCTTAACTCTTGCTTTGGTCTGCTTTATCCTTACTCATAGCTTGATTCCACATAAAGAGGTTCGCTTCTTAAACTTCATCTATATCTTGCTGGCGCTCTTCTGCGCAGTTGAAATGCTAGATCTGTCCAAGAAGAATCGCTTTGTATTGCCACTATTTATCTCTTTTAATCTGCTCATTATGTTAAAAACAAGCTTATTTCCCGCCCATGCTCGCATAGAACTTTATAAAGAAGTCTATTCTAAGAAGGACGATATCTTTTACACTCCTAAAGGAAGTGCTCCCTTTAAATTTACGATGCCCTTCTATATGGATCGAATTATTCTAACTGAGCAAATTACATTAGGACTACCTGGCCCCTATAAAGTGCTCACGTCTAATTTTAAGCAATTTAAAGATTTTTCTAAGAGGCAGAACTGTCAAAAGGAATATTCTCAGTACCCCGAGTGGATTGAAAACTTTAACTACTTCAATTGGTTAAAGAGATCATCATTTCATGCTATCTGGAATTGCGGCCTCTAGAAAAAGAAAGACCTTTCATACTCTGCATCTGCATCTGCATCTGCAAAGATAAAAGGCCACTATGAACAAAGCAACTCAAGCTGCACGCCTTCCGGCGCGTACCTTGAACCTTAATACCATCCGGGTATTCAAGTCTTTTGGTGAGTTTTCAATGCTTGAAAACTCTTACTGGAGGACTATATATGCAGCGCCCGATTCTCCGTTGCTGCCAAGCAAGCCTCTTTGAAAGACTCACTATATGTTGGGTGAGCATGACAAGTTCTCGCTATATCCTCAGCACTTGCTCTAAATTCCATTGCAAGAACGGCTTCGGCAATGAGGTCTGCACAGCGCGGTCCTATCATATGAACACCCAAGATTTCATCTGTTTCTTTATCCGCAAGAATTTTGATAAGGCCATCTGACTCATCAGATGCTCTCGCTCTCCCCGAAGCTTTAAAAGGAAAACTCCCCACTTTATAGGCCTTCTTACTTTCTTTTAAGGCCTGTTCAGTCGCTCCCACACTTGCAACCTCTGGCCAAGTATAGACCACACCAGGAATCAGGTTGTAATTGATATGAGGCTTTTGACCAAGGAGCTGTTCAGCGACAAAGACCCCTTCTTCTTCAGCTTTATGGGCCAGCATAATCCCCGTCGTTACATCACCTATAGCAAAAATATGAGAGACTGAAGTTTTGAGATGATCATCAGTTGGAACTCTTCCTCTTTCATCAAGAGTGATTCCTGCTTTTTCCAGGCCTAAACCATCAGTGTAGGGCTTTCTTCCAACAGCTACTAAGCAGTAGTCTGCATTAATGACAACTTCCTTATCATCTTTCTTTGTTTTGGCGGTTATCTTAACACTCTTCGCTGTGGCCTTTACGCTACTTACTCCATGGCCCATGTAGAATTCCATGCCGCCCTTCTTCAGTACTTTTTGTAAATTCTTTCCAAGGTCCTTATCCATTGCTGCAATACAAGTATCAGCATATTCAATAACAGAAACCTTAGAACCTAATCGTAGAAAGACTGAGCCCATTTCTAAACCTATAACTCCCCCACCGATTACGGCCAGTGACTTAGGCAGCTCTTTCATTTTTAAAGCTTCAGTTGAAGTGATGACTCTCTTCTTATCAATTTCGATACCTGGAATACTAGAAGGCTTAGAACCTGTAGCTATTACAACATTCTTAGCTTTTAGTAATTCTTCTTTCTTACCCGCAACTTTAATCGTGTGGGGATCTACAAAAGATCCGTGGCCAGTATAGACATCTACTTTATTCTTCTTCATAAGAAAGCTCACACCAGCGCAAGTGTCGCTCACAACTTTTTGAACTCTTTCACTCATTTTTGGAAAATCTAATTGCACCTTAGATGCTTTTATTCCATGGTTATCAAAGTTGTGAACCAGCTCATGATACTTCTCACTTGAATCAAGCCATGCTTTTGAGGGAATACAACCCACATTAAGGCATGTTCCCCCCAATGTTTCATACTTTTCAACAAGCGCAGTTTTAAGCCCCAGTTGAGCACAGCGAATGGCACAGACATAGCCCCCAGGACCTGAGCCTATGATCACAACATCATATTCATTACTCATCTTCTCTCTCCTTGAAACTAGATATCCAGTAGCATTCTTGCTGGATCTTCAATTAATTCTTTCACTCTATAAAGGAATGTCACTGACTCTTTACCATCAACAATCCTATGGTCATAACTTAAGGCCGTGTACATCACCGGGTGAATCACAACCTGCCCATTAAGCGCAACAGGTCTTTCGACGATATTGTGCATACCTAAAATGGCCGACTGAGGAATATTGATAATTGGCGTTGATAACATTGATCCGAAAACCCCACCATTTGTAATAGTGAAAGTACCGCCAGACATATCGTCGAGACTTAATTTGCCGTCTCTGCCCTTTAGAGCAAGCCTTCTAATTTCTTTTTCGATTTGAGCTAAGCTTAGTGATTCAGCATTTCGAACAACGGGAACGACTAACCCCTTAGGCGTTGAAACCGCAATACCGACATCGGCAAAATCATGATAGACAATTTCTTCACCATCAAGCTGAGCATTAACTCCAGCAACTTCTCGTAGAGCGATAGTACAGGCCTTAGTAAAGAAGCTCATGAAACCAAGACCGATTTCATGCTTTTCTTTGAACTGCTCTTTATATTTCTTTCTTAGCTCCATTACCCAAAACATGTCGATTTCATTAAATGTCGTAAGCATGGCCGTAGAATTCTTGGCCTCAGTAAGCCTTGAAGCGATCGTCTTTCTTAAGCGAGACATTTTCTCTTTTCTAATTTCTCGTGAAGCTCCACCAGCTGGTACTTGAGCTTCTATTGGTGCTGGTGCTTTCTTTTCTTCTTTACCGGCACTAGCTTGAGGAGCCGCTTTATTTGCGCCCATAGCATCGGCTTTTGTAATTCTGCCATCTTTACCAGTTCCAGTAACATCTCCTGCTGAGAGACCTTTTTCGGCCATAATCTTCTTTGCTGCAGGAGAAGGGAAATTTTTATCTCCGCTTCCACTACTTGCAGCTGGTGAGCTTTGAGCTGGCGCTTCACTACTTGCTTCAGCCGCTTTGGGCTTAGCAGGAGCATCACCTGGCTCTAACGAACCAATGACGGCGCCAATTTCCAACTCTGTTCCATCTTCAACGGTTCGCTTAAGAACACCGCTTTCTTCAGCAGGTAATTCAACCGTGGCCTTATCCGATTCTACTTCACAGAGAATATCGCCCTCTTCAACATACTCGCCATCTTCTTTAAGCCATGTTGTTAGAGTTACCTCTGTAATAGACTCACCAATGCTTGGAATTTTAATTTCAATACTCATTTTATCAGTCCTTTATATTCTAATGAAAAATTATAAAAATTAAGTATGCCTTTATTAAATCTATGAAAATGCCTTTTCAATAAGTTCACCTTGCTCTCTTGCGTGAGTTTTTGCAAAGCCGGTAGCAGGAGAAGCTGAAGACTTTCTCGCAACACAATCAAAATCATTAAAGAGATCTCTCCACCTGAGTAAGTAAGTCCAAACCCCCATATTAAGAGGTTCTTCTTGCACCCAAGTAAATTTTGCTTTCTTATATTTATCCTTAACTGCTTTTACCTTTTCCTCTACGAGCGGATACATTTGCTCTAGACGAACAATCGCTACATCCTTTCTTTCATCTTTCTGCTGTTTTTCAAGAAGGTGGTAGTACATTTTTCCTGAGCAAAGAAGAACCTTCTTTACCTTCTTGGTGTCACAGTAATCGTCATCGATAATCTCTTCGAACTTACCATTCGTTAGCTCTTTTACACTACTCACACAACGAGGATCTCTTAAAAGAGATTTTGGCGTGAAGACAACTAAGGGCTTTCTAAATTCCCAAGCAAGTTGCCGGCGAATAATATGGAAGAAGTTTGCTGGAGTCGTGCAATTGGCCACAACAATATTATGTTCAGCTGCTAGCTGAAGATATCTCTCTGGTCTTGCTGAGGAGTGCTCCGGTCCCATCCCCTCATAACCATGAGGAAGAAGCAGAACAAGTCCACTCATCCGGCGCCACTTACTCTCAGCTGCGGCAATAAATTGATCAATCATAATCTGAGCGCCGTTAGAGAAGTCTCCAAACTGTGCTTCCCAAACATTCAAGGCCCAAGGACTTGCTTGAGAATAGCCATACTCAAAGCCAAGGACAGCATATTCCGACAGAAAGGAATTATAAATATTCATCCTCCCCTGTCCTTTTTGGATATGATCTAATCCGCAGTAGGCCTTATTTGTAAACTCATCAAAAACTTTGGCATGCCGGTGAGAAAATGTTCCCCTTATGACATCTTGTCCAGTGAAGCGAATATCAAACTTCTCCTGAAGCAAAGAACCATAGGCAAGAAGCTCTGCAGTTGCCCAGTCAAGTTGATCATTATCGTAAGCCTTATTGCGCCCATTTAGTATTTTCTGTGCTTTCTTTAATGTTTGAAAGCCTTCAGGAGTTGAAGTAATACTTTTCAAAATAACTTCGAGATCTTTCTTCTTTACAGAAGTGTCTGGCGACTCTTTGAAATCTTTAGCTTCAGACCATCTTAAATTTAACCACTCTTTATGGGGCCCCTTTCTTCTCTTAGGTAATTCTTCTTGTTTAACCATATTGAAGCGATCAGATAGTTCTTTTTTAAAGGCGTCTTGCATACTCTTGGCAAGATCCTTTTGAATAGATCCAGTCTTAATGAGCTTTTCCATATAGAGCTCTCTTGGGTTCTTATGCTTGGCCACTAGTCCATAGAGGTGGGGCTGAGTGTACTTGGGCTCATCACCTTCATTATGACCATGCTTTCTATAGCAAACCATATCGACCCAAACATCTTTTTTAAACTTCTGCCTAAAGGCCACGGCCATTTCAGCAGCGAAGCAAACTTCCTCTGGCTCGTCACCATTAACATGCAGAATTAAAGTATCTAGCATTTTAGCGACTGATGTTGAGTATTGAGATGACCTTCCATCAACAAAGTCAGTTGTGAAGCCAATTTGATTATTGATAATAAAATGGATGCTTCCACCTGAAGAATACCCTTCTAGCTCAGACATTTGTAAGGATTCATAGACGACTCCTTGCCCAGCAACAGCAGCATCTCCGTGAATAATAATCGGTAGTATTTTAGAAGCATCATTCCCATACTCAATATCAATTTGGGCCCGGCAGTAACCATTAACCACAGGGGCCACGGCCTCTAAGTGAGAGGGATTAGGAAGTAATTTTAAATAGACTTCTTGGTCGTCATTTACTTTCTGAATAGAGGTATAACCGAGGTGATACTTTACATCTCCATCACCATCAGTTCCTAGGTCTTCAACAGTTCCACCTTCAAATTCTTTGAAGATAAACTCGTAAGTCTTTCCAATTGTGTTGGCCAATATATTTAAACGCCCTCTGTGGGCCATACCAATAACGAACTCTTTCGCACCAAGCTCAGCACCTTTATTTATAATGGCATCCAGAGCAGGTATCGTAGTTTCCCCGCCTTCTAAGGAAAATCTCTTTTGGCCAATGAACTTATTTTGCAGAAAGTTCTCAAATATTTCAGCTTGATTGAGCTTAGTCAGAATTCTCTTCTTATAGTCCATTGAGAAGCTTGGGTCCTTCGCTCCTTTTTCAAAGTAATCACGGCACCACCTGCGAACTTCAGTATTATTCGAATGCATATACTCAATACCTATTTTTCCGCAGTAAATGGCCTTTAAATGTTCCATAATTTGTGCAAGCGTCGCCCCTGCTCCAAGGCCTACAAACTCACCTACCATGAAACCGACATTCAGATCTTCATCGCCTAAATCGTAATCTTTTAAAGAAATCCTAGCGTCCCTATCTCTTCTAGGCCGAATTGGGTTAGTATCGGAAAGGAGATGGCCGCGACTTCTAAAAGATTGAATGAGCCGAAAGACATTAAATTCCTTTCTCATTCTATCGTCGCTAACACCACCTTCACTATTAGCGCCAAGGCCCGTTTGAAATTCAAAGCCTTTAAAGAAGCTTCTCCACGACTCATCCACCTCGCTAGGATTTTCTTTATAGGTCTCATAGAGGCCATCTATATAGGCGTTATCTGAACTTGAAAGATAGGTAAAATCATCGACTCTTTTCATAGGAGGTATCCTTAAAATTATACACAGGTATAAATCAATTGGTTTTAAAACTACTTAACTATAATAAAGATTCTAACAGCGTGAAAAAACAATAACACTAGGTAAATGGTTCTATATTTAACTTAGTTAAAAATTAACTAAACTAAGTTAAACAACTATTCAATCAATGACAGACTATAATTCTTACAGGCCATAGTGACAACAATACGCGTCAAGGCTAGATTCCGAGTGACGTTCAAATCATTAGGAGACTTTCCATGAAAGCAGGCTTTACCGCGATACTTCTCTCGCAATTTCTATTTTCTCTTGCAGCTAACGCAAACACCTGTGTTGAAAACTCTGCAGGTCAGTACTTCTGTCTTGGAGATACTGTCTATACTAATTATGATCAAATGGCGGAAATAGTCAGCTTTACTCCCGGTCACAGATCTACTGTTATGATTCTTGAAGGTTATGATAGAGGAGAGATGCAGAACTTTGAAATTAACAATCTCTTCAGTACTATACCAGATTGCATGTTTGAATTCTGTATTGGAACACCAGTCCTTCGCGAAGGCCACTATGATTATTCAGGTATGGTAGTCGGACTTAATAAGGCCCGAAATTCTATCATTTATAACAGTCCTGATAATACGAATTATTCGGTGAGGCCCTCTCAGCTGACAGCTATTGAGTTCCATGATAACCCTCCCTATGTTGAACCAACACCTGTCTTCATAGATGATTACTTTGATGATCCTATTGTAGTAGAGCCTATTCGTCCTACACGCCCAACTCGTCCTACAAGACCAACTCGTCCTACAAGACCAACACGGCCAACTCCACCGGT
>CALHBL010000330.1 GCA_937930825.1 uncultured Bacteriovoracaceae bacterium | reverse complement strand
AACCATTATTGTTCTTTAAATAACCTTCTCTCCAAGCAATACTTCCTGCAACAGCGCCAAAGACCGAAGAAGCCTCATTTGCAATAAACCCTAAGCCCGTACTAAACGTACTACTCATATTTCGTCCATAAGGACGAATATCGGCAAAGGAGTTCCAATTTTGGTTATTCGTAAGTAGCTTGTAAGCATCAGAATCTTCAAAATCTAAAATAAGAGAGGAGTCACTGATTTCTTTAATTCTACTTATTGGCATGAGTTTATCTATTGCGGCAGCGTGAAGCTTTCGAACACGGCTCCTATTTGGGATAATGTTCTTAATATTCACCCATTCTGTTAACTCATTACTTGGTGTTGTTAATTGGTCTTTAAGAAGAGCTCTCAAGCTTTCCTGAGAGAAGAAGAGGTCATGAACTTTTTTGAAAGACTTGAGTTGTAAAATTTGAAGGATAAGTCCAGCTTCAGTATGAGACTCAACGGCCAAGATTTTCTGATGGATTGAAATTTGTGTTTTAAAATATTCGGTAAGTAGATTTAATATATAAGGCTGAAGGGTTTTATTCTTAGAATTTTCAATAAAGTATTCAGAGATCGATTGTCCGTAATTTTCTAAGAAGTGCAAAACTTCTCTGGCCTCTTGAGCTTGCTTCCAACTAGGATTAATAGGAAGTTCTAATTGATCCCTTTGTTCTCTTAACCTCATAATATGAGTATTGGTTTCCTCATAATGGAGGGTGAGTGAAGCCGCGCTAAGAGGGGCGAGGGTACAGATGGTTGCTAATATAACGAGTTTTAGGTTTTTCATTCCCTAATCATAAGCGTCTCAGGTGCTTTTTGGGGTGGTCATGTAATTTTTATGGCCCCCTCCAGCTGGGCCCTACACTTTCTTGCTCTAGCTCCCAGTGCTTAATAATATGCTCCAGAATTTCTTCTTGATCGAGGATAAACTCGAGCTCTTCTTGAGCTTCAGCTTCTTCTGTGGGCAGGAGAACACCTGCCAAGTAGTGCTTCATCTTAGCAGTAGCAGCACTAGAGGAGTCTTCTTGGGGTTTAAGTAGTGTTGAGGTAATAATCAACTGAAAAAACAGTGACTTACCTGACCTCCAGGAGTCTAATTCCTCAGGCTCAGGGCTTAGGAATTTGCTGTCAGGCATATAATTAGGATCGGGCACGGTTTCAAGGAGAAAGTGCCATTTATCGGCGGTAAATTCAAATTTCATTATGTTACCTTATTGAAGGACAGAGATAAGAGCAAGGTCGAAATAGGGAGAGTCGAATTTCTAAGACGGCCAGTCTCTTTTTTTCTACACTAACTGTGAAACTAACTTTGAATAGAATACCGCTACAGGAAAAGAATTCAAGCAGCAAGCCTAACGGCGCGTAACTTGAGCCTTAGTACCATCCGGGTATACAAGTCTTTAGGTGAGTTTTCAATGCTTGAAAACTCAAACAGGAGGACTAAATAAATATATTAAAGCAGTCATCCCCTTTAGTGGGTTATATCTGTGCCGTTGGAGCCTTCTCTTTTTGGGGCATGATTCCCTTGTATTGGCGGGAAATGGCCGGTCATTCATCCCTAGAGCTCATAGGTCATCGAGTCCTGTGGGGCTCAGTGTCTCTCTTACTGTATTTACGGTTTTATAAGCAAGGCTCTCTCTATGACTTAGTAAGAATGGGGCTAAAGAAAGAAAACCGGTGGCTACTGCTTAGCTCGTTTTTAATAGGGATAAATTGGTTTATCTTTATGTATGCAGTAATGCAGGATAAAGTGGTCGAGGCGAGCCTTGGTTACTTCTTAAATCCTTTAATCAATGTCCTCTTAGGGCTTCTTATTTTTAAAGAAAAGGTAAGTCGTTTGAAGTGGTTTAGTATTTTCTTGGCCTTTATTGGGTTGATTATCTTTTCAATGGGAAAGCTCTCAGAACCGGCCATCAGTCTAAGCCTTGCCTTTAGTTTCGCCTTCTATGGAGTTCTTCATAAGAAGAGCAAGATTGATCCTATTGAAGGGCTCTTCTTAGAAACTAGTTTGGTCTCTCTTTTCTTAATGCCCTATTTACTCCACTCAGGACACTTTTCACTTTCTTTTTTGAGGAGTGGAGGGAGTGATGCAGTATGGTTGATAAGCGCTGGGCCTGTTACAATTATTCCACTCTTACTCTTTACTTTTGCTGTAAAGAAAATTCCGCTCTCAAGTGTTGGCATTATTCAATATATTGCTCCTTTAGGGCAACTGGCCTTAGGTGTGAGCGTCTTTGGTCAAGAGCTGGAGGCTCAATCTATCGCCGCATTCTGCCTGATTTGGTTGGCCTTAGGTTTATTTACTTTCGGAGAACTTGTAGTACTAAAGAGGAAAAATAATAAAAAGGGAGAGTTAAGCTCATGACTATATTAGTAGAAGAAGGCTTTCTTTGGCTTGAGGAAAGTGGTGGGCCCTTATTAAAAATTACTCCCACAATCGAACTGAATGATAGTAGGGCCCGCGAAGTATGCTCATTCTTAGGAGAGCTTCATCCCGTTTTCGCAGAGGAAGTGTTAGAACTTGATGAATTATACAAACCTTTCTGTCCGGCACTGAGCGAATTTTCTAAGGGAGTGATTCTCTTTCCTGGAAGTTTTTCACCTTGGCATAAGGGGCATGAAGCTTGCGCCTTGGCCCAAAGACAAACCCCTGTCGTTATTATTCCAGACTTCAATCCTTGGAAGAAGTTACGGGAGGATTCAATTTGGAGTGAATTAAAGTCTCTTTGGAACTTTAGTCGCGGTAACTCAGGAGTGAGTGTCTTTCCTGGCTTCTTGGCCATGAATGAAAAGAATCCAACGGTTTCTTGGTTACCTAAACTTTCAATAGATGAGAAGTGGCTTCTTATGGGGGACGATTCCTTCTTAAGTCTTGATAAATGGAAAGACTCACAGTTGCTCATCACTTCTTTAAAAGGAGTACTTGTGTGTCCGCGTTTAGGGGATCAAGATGCTCTTAATAGGCAAGCTGTACAATTAAAAGAACATTCGGAGCTTGAGGTACGCTTTCTTCCCCCTCATGATTTTCAACAACTCTCTTCAACCAAGATTAGACAGAAGGGATAAGCTTTCTTTACAGTGTAAAGGGAGGGTTTAGAATCCAATGGTTGATATTTCTTATGAGACTCTTCGTTATGCGAAGAGCATAATTATTCTGGCGTCTAGAGAAGGGGTTACTGCCCGAGGTTGCACCAAGATGAAGCCCAACAATTTTAAATTCATCATCAACCTCCCCATAAACTTTAGAGAAAAGAGGAGCTCCACTTGAGCCTATATCAGTTGAACAAGTATGGAAAATAAAATCTTTCTTGAAAAGACGGCTACTTGTTGTACAGCTGGTTGTTGCAAGTTCTCCTTCTGAAGTTACCGAATGATAGTCATTATTAAGATAGCTTGGATAACTCCAAATCGAGGTATCAAACTCTTCGTAGAGGTGATTGACATGAAGCTTTGGGTATTCAATTTCTTCAGCATCACCTGAAGGATCGCTTTCAAGGTAGATAATGGCGTAATCAAAGAAAGTTTGAGAACCATCCTTATTTGATTTGTACTTTGGGTGCTTATAATGACCCTTAACCATTCTTTCGATGCCTTCACTATAGGGAAGGTTAACACCATGCCTGATCGGAAAGGGGGTGTAATTCTGTTTCTTATTGGAGGGGGATATACAGTGTGCCGCCGTTAAGATGGTATTAGGACCAATAAGAACTCCAGTGCAAGAGTCAGAAATAGGCACAATATAGTATTGATAAGGATTTTGTAATTGAGGATTGTCTTCTACTAAGAGGGCAGGGTTGTTGGGGAAGAATATAGCATAGGCCGACTGAGTAAGAAGAAGTAATGTCAGAATAGTTTTCATTTTAAGGCCCATGTTTTTATTTGTTGAGTCAATATTAACATGAGCACTTTCGCGATGAGTGCTATCAGAATCTTTACATAGTTAGTTTAGGAATTGTTTAAAAAAAAAGCACTTCTTGCTATCAACCGAAGGGTAAGTTCTTAATATTGTAGTAGGTATTAGAGGGCCCAAAATTCTCTTAGCTTCTCTGGCCATTGATCAAAGTCTAAACCATGCTGTGATAGAGTCGTGAAAATAAGCCTTTCGTAACCAAAACCCACACAACCTGTAAAGGCGGTGTTTTCACTGTCAGTCTTAATATTAAAAGGCTTAGAGAAGTGGTTACCATGATTATTAAG
>CALHBL010000329.1 GCA_937930825.1 uncultured Bacteriovoracaceae bacterium | reverse complement strand
AAAGAAGAGCTTCTCAGGTTGATAAAAATAGAAAAATTAAAAATAGTTGCTCTTGGAAAGGGACGAGATGGTCTCACAAGAAAAGAGTTAGGGAAGCTTTCTGCTGACTGTGAGAAAATCAGCTGGAAGAATCTTCACCATAACGAGAGAAGCTTGCTCCTCTCAGAGGCCTTCTTAAGAGAGCGATTCTCCCAAGAGAAAGAGATCAAGCTTCGTTTGCAAGATTATGCCAAGTCACTGGCCCTTCAAGAGCCTCATGAGGTATATGCTTCAAAAGTTTCTAAGAAGCTTCAAGTCAAATTTGAAAAATCTAAAGCCGCACCCTAGTTGGGTTTAGTTTATACCGCTACTGGGAAGGAATTCAAGCAGTACTCCTAAAGGCGCGTTGCTAGAGCCTTAGTACCAGTCGGGTATAAAAGTCTTTAAGTGAGTTTTCAATACTTGAAAACTCAAACAGTGGGACTATATAGGCATTAATTCTTTTAGGAAGTAGGTTCGTTTTTGCAGTACTTAGATTACAGGGAATTATGCAGTTCAATGAAAGAGGTCATCCTTTCAAAGATTATCGATCTTGATAGAAGTGAGTTCCCCTGGCCTGGGTCAGCAAAGAGCTGGGTGGATGCGGATATAAACGAGCACTGTCGCTACTGGATTTTTGTGGCGGTAAAAGAGCAGGAGTTAGTCTCTTTTCTCTTATTTGATCATTTGAGTGGTCACAGCTCTTGTCATCTTTTAAAAATTCTTGTTTCTGAAGATGCTCGAGGCTTGGGCATTGCACAAGGCTTGTTGAATTACTCCATTGAGAGATTTAAACTTTTAGGTGTGGAATCTATCTACCTCGAAGTCAGTTGTGAAAATAGTAAGGCGCTTTCCTTTTACACAAAGCATGATTTCATAAAATTGAGAACGATCAGGTCTTTCTATGGAAAAGGCATCCATGCTTTTGCAATGCAGCTTAATCTTTAGTTTTAAAAGAAGTTTAACGGATTTCTTGGTAGTTGCGTTTTTGACTAGATTTTGATAAAAAAGCACTGTCTTTAGACATAAATACTCGATTTTTAATAGGGTGGCTTTTTTGTTCCACCCTTTTTTTATTTTGTAAAGGGGTGTGCCGTTGCTTTTTGTTCTGGAGAGACAAGGACTTGAAAAAAAGTTTTTTGAGCTCTGTAGCGACGTTGTTAGTAGTTTTGGGCTAGAGCTCTATGCTCTTGATTATCTTCCAGGTAGTCATGTTCTTAGAGTTTTTATCCAAAATAGCGAAACCAAAACGGCCGTGCTTGAGAATTGTGCAGCAGTTGATCGAAAGATGACTCCTTATGTAGAAGAGCTTGATTGGATGCCTTCAGAGCTTACTTTAGAGGTGTCTAGTCCAGGTGTTTACCGTGAGCTTAAAGAAGGAGCTCACTTTTTAGAGGTGATCGGGCAGAGGTTAAGTTTGAGCCTAAGTCGAAAGATCACGCTAGAGGATATAGTGGAGCATGAAAATGCTCCTAGTTGTAAGAAGCATGGGGTTGGTCAAAAGAAGATTTTAGCGAGTCTTGTTGAGGCCTCAGGTGAAGAGTTTCTCTTTGATTATCAAGGTGAATTTAAATTTAAAATGAGTATAGAAGATATAAGAAAGGCTAATGTTGAACCCGTATGGGAAGACATCAAAGAAAGCTAAAGGACGTAGTAATGAACTTTTCTGAAATTGGCAGAGTAATAGAAGCTTTAGGTAAAGATAGAGGAATTGAAAAAGATATAGTGATAAAGGCCATCGAGCAGGCTTTTTTGGTAACTGCCAGAAAGAAGTTTGGGATTCAAGGCGAGTATGAAACGAGATATAATGCTGATGATGATGAAATAGAAATTTATCAATATAAGAATGTTGTAGATGATGTTAGAGATTCCATTGTTGAAATTACTCTCGATGAAGCTAAGAATTTAGATGAAGACGTGGAAATTGGTGATCAGTTAGGGATTCGTATTGAAAACCCTAACTTTACAAGAGTTGATGTTCAAACTGCTAGGCAGATTATTTTTCAAAAAGTAAGAGATGCAGAAAGAGAAATTCTCTTTGCTGAATATAAAGATAAAGTTGGTGAGCTGATTACAGGTATTGCCCGTAGGTATGAGCGTGGGAATATCATTGTTGATCTTGGGAAAGCTGATGCTGTTCTCTCTAGAAGAGAGGTTATTCCTGGGGAAGCTTTCAAGACTGGTGATCGAATCCAGGCTTACTTGTCTGATGTTGTGATGACTAACAGAGGACCTGAAATTAGACTTTCAAGAACATCTCCTATGTTCCTTGTTAAACTCTTTGAAATTGAGGTTCCTGAAATTCAAGACGAGACAATCATTATTAAGTCAGCCGCACGTGAACCAGGTCAGCGAGCAAAGATTGCAGTTGTCTCTGTCGACAAAGATATTGACCCTGTTGGTGCCTGTGTTGGTATGAAAGGTTCTAGGGTTCAAAATGTTGTTAATGAACTTCAAGGTGAAAAAATAGATATTGTAAAATGGTCTGATGATCTTGATACATTTGCAAGAAGTGCACTTGCTCCAGCTGATATTGGCAATATCATGCTTGATCATGAAGAGAAGCAGTTGGATGTTGTGGTTGAGGAAGACCAACTCTCTCTTGCTATTGGTAGAAGAGGTCAGAATGTTCGCTTAGCTGCTATGCTTAGTGGCTATAAAGTTAATATTATTTCTAAGTCTAAGCTCCAAGAGAAGATCACAAGGTCTGTAGATAACTTACTCCAGATTGATGGAGTCACCGAAAGTAGGGCCCAGGTTCTTGTTCAAGGTGGTGTTACTGCTATAGGCGATCTCTCCGTTATGGATGTAGAGGTTTTAGCTGGGATTCTTGAAGCTACTAATGAAGATGCTCAGGTCATTTTAGATTCTACGCTTAAGGCAATCGAAGAGGGTGAAGTTAATCTTCAACCTGAAGAAGAAGAAGAGCTTGTTTCTGCTTCAGCAACTCCTCAGTATGTGGGGATTCTTGCTAAAGAAGATCAAGATGATGAGAATAATCAAGATAAATTTAGCGATGCTGAAAGAAGACTCCGTGAAGAGTTGGCAGCATTTAAATTGAAATAAAGTATTTCTTGGGATGAGGTAATAAATGCCTAAAAAGATTTTTGAATTGGCAAAAGAATTGGACATGGGTGCACTCGATTTAGTTGAAAAACTAAAGGGAGATGGATTCAATGTTCGAAATCACATGACTTCTTTAAGTGATGATGATGTGGTTAAAATTCTCGATGGTTTTAAAACAGCTTCAGAGCCTGTTGCTAAGAAAAAAGCAACTAAGAAAAAAGCGACCTCTACTGCTACTGCTACTGCTACAAAGAAAAAGGTTACCAAGAAGAAGGTCACCAAGAAAGCTACTGCCGCCGACTCGAGTAGTACGGTTGTTAAGAAAGCTGCTGATGCCTCTAAGAAGAAGACAGTCATTAGAAAGAAGAGTGAACCTGAAAAAGAGGTAGAGGTTGTTCTTCAACAAGAAGAAACCATTGAGTCTGCTGCTAGCGCTTCAAGTTCACCAAAAGTAATAAAGAAAGTTGTCGTTAAGAAGAAAGCTTCTGATGACCCTAGCTCTGGAGAAGAGAAAGCTTCAGAAACGCTTAAGGAAGCCTTTGGCTTACGTGTTGTTTCTCGCCCAGTTGGAGAGGAGGCTGCTGAAGCTCAAGAAGGTGCTGTCGAAGCCACTGCTGTTGCCGAGGATACCAAGGAGCCGGGTAAAGAACTTTATAAAGAAAAGATGCATAAGTTTACACCTGTTTTTATTCCTGAGAAAAAGGAAGGGGAATCAAGTGAGTCAGGCGCTGCTGCTAAGTCAGAATCTGGCACGACAGAAAAAGAAGGCGAAAAGAAAGAGCAGGACTCAAAGAAACGCCTGGGTGGACTTGCTTCATTGATGTCATCAAAGAAGGCCGGATCTAAATCACAGGTTCTTAATCAGGTTAGAGCTGATTCTGAACTTAAAAGCTATGCCGCTCTTAGTGGAACAGGTCGTCCCATCTATACTCAAGTTAAAAGAAAGAGAACTTATTCAGGTCCAAGCAAGGGGACAGAGATTACAGAGCTCAAAGAAGCAAAGAGAATTGTTAAACTTCACGGTGGTGCTACAGCTGTTGAACTTGCTAAGAAACTAAAAATAAAGCTTAAGGAAATGGTTGATAAGTGCCTCGATATGAATCTTCTTGTTAAAGCGGAAGACTCTATAGGAATTAAACTGGCAGAAGAAATTAGTGGTCTGTATGAATACAGAGTTGAAGATGTCAGCTTTAATGAAGATGAAGTTATCGGTAAAGTAAATCTTACTGATGAAGCTAAAGATAAGCTGCCTCTTAGAGATCCAGTGATTACAATCATGGGTCACGTAGATCATGGTAAAACAACGCTGCTTGACTTTATTAGAGATGAAAAAGTTGCTGATGGAGAAGCTGGTGGAATTACTCAGCATATCGGTGCCTACTCTGTTAAAACTAAGAGTGGTAAGAATTTAACTTTCTTAGATACTCCTGGTCACGCTGCCTTTGCTAATATGAGACAAAGAGGTGCAGACCTAACAGATATTGTTATTCTCGTGGTTGCAGCTGATGACGGCGTTATGCCTCAGACTAAAGAGTCTGTGCGCTTTGTTCAAGAAGCTGGCGTTCAGTTAATTGTCGCCATAAATAAAATGGATAAAGAAGGGGTTAACCCGGATAGAGTTAAGAATGAGCTTACCGAGTTTAGCATTACCCCTGAAGAGTGGGGTGGTGAAACACAGATGGTTCCAATCTCCGCGCTCAAGGGTGACGGAGTTGATGAGCTCTTAGATGCTGTTGCTCTACAAGCTGAAATGATGGATCTCCGTGCTGACCCGAAGGGAAGTGCTGAAGGTGTGGTTATTGAATCAAAGGTTGAACCAGGCAGAGGCCCTGTTGCAACTGTTCTTGTTCAAACAGGAACCCTTTCTAAGGGCGATTCAATTGTTGTGGGAGAGTCTTTTGGTAGAGCAAGAAGTCTTGTTAATCACCAAGGCAAGCAGGTCAGTAAAGTGGGCCCAAGTATTCCGGTCCAAATCTTAGGACTCAATGAGGCGCCATCACCTGGGGATAATCTGAATATCGTTAAAAATGAGCGAGAAGCTAAGAAGATTGTTCAAAATAGAATAGATGATCGAAAGAAATTAGAGAATATGCCAACTAAGTCTACTGTTTCTCTTGAGGATTTCTTCAGCCAGAATGCTGATGATATCACTGAGAAGAAGACGCTCAATATTCTGGTGCGTTCAGATGTTCAAGGGTCCTTTGAGGCAATTAAAGGCTCTTTAGAGGCGCTTACTAACTCTGAAGTGGAAGTTAAGATGATCGGTGGGGGAGTTGGTCCTGTTAGTGATTCAGATGTTCAGCTTGCTGATGCGTCTTCTGCGATCATTGTTGGCTTTAATATGAGACCTTCTACAACTGCTAGACGTTTAGCTGAAGAGAAAGGTATCGAGATAAGAACTTACTCGATTATCTATAAGCTTATTGATGATGTAACTATGGCCCTTGAAGGTATGCTCGATCCTGAATTTATTGAAAAATATATCGGAAGGGTTGAAGTTAAGGAGACATTTAGTGTACCTAAGATAGGAACAATTGCAGGTTCTGTCGTTATTGATGGCTCTATTCAGGTTGGCTGCCAAGTTCGGCTCCTGCGTGCTGGAAAGATTGTCTTTGACGGTAAGATGTCTAGCCTTAAGCGCTTTAAAGATGATGTTAAAGAAGTTAAAAGTGGCTACGAGTGTGGTGTTGGACTTGAAGGTTACAACGATGTGAAAGTCGGTGATCTCTTTGAAGCCTATATAATGCAAGAGAAGAAGAGGTCTTTAGAGGATCTTGCCAAAGAAGATATCGCGCGGGAAAAGGCAGAAGCTAAGGCCCGAGAAGAAGCTGCAAAAAGTGAGGAAGCTCACATATAGTCCTTCTGTATAAGTTTTCAAGTATTGAAAACTCACCTAAAGACTTGAGTTGCTTTCCACTAGCGGTATAAAGGAGAGTTTATGGCGAAGGCCGATAAAGAGATTAAGAAAGCAAAGTTTGAGGATCGTATTCTCAATGAACTTAATCTCATTCTCCGACAAGAGATTTCAGACTCAAGGCTTCAATTTGCAAGCTTAACAAAAGTTGAACTTACTTATGACTTCAGTGTCGCCACCGTTTTTTGGGATACTTTTGATCCGGGAAAGAGGGGCGAGATCAAGACCGCCTTTGATGCTATTGAAGGCAGGTTCCGCTCTTCCTTAGCAAAATCACTGCAGGTAAGACATACTCCTGAAATAAAACTTACCTACGATAATCAATTTGAGAGCGAGCAGAAAATTAGCCAAATACTCTCTAGTGAAGCCAAGGTTGGAAAGTCATTCTAGCTAGAGAGCAGCTGAAGCCCTTTGCTGGAGTTCCAACGAATATTCTCAGTTT
>CALHBL010000328.1 GCA_937930825.1 uncultured Bacteriovoracaceae bacterium | reverse complement strand
GAACTCTTTAGTTGAAAATAAAGGACAGAGCTTCTCTCAAGTGGCGGCCTTCTTTCTAGGCAAGAAAAGTGGCCAAGACAAAGGTGTATCCTTAACAGAGATTTTAAAGCTATCAAAGCAGCACCTGAAGCTCGTTCTGGTAAGTCTCTTCTTCTCAATTCTTATTGGAATACCCATTGGCGTGATCGCAACTAAGGCCCCTTGGCTTGGGCACCTCTCTTTATTTGGCTCAGGTCTCTTGCAAACCATTCCAAGCCTGGCCCTTCTGTGCTTCTTGATTCCGCTGTTTGGAATTGGAGCAACTCCAGCTTATGTCGCACTCTTTCTCTATGGCCTCTTACCCATTGTGAGGAGTACTTACACCGGTATTTCACAAATTTCTAAAGAACTGCAAGAGAGTTGTGACTTGATTGGGATGACTTCCTTGGAGAAGTTGCGCCTCGTCTTCCTTCCCCTTGCAAGCGTGAATATTATGGCGGGGATCAAAATGACAGTGATCATCAATATCGGCACGGCGACATTGGCGGCCTTCATAGGTGCTGGTGGACTCGGAACTCTCATTGTGACGGGGTTAGCTTTAAATAGTAATAGTATAATCTTGGCCGGGGCCATTCCTGCGGCCCTATTGGCCATGGCGACCCATGTGGTCTTTATCGCTATTGACTGGTTTGTCATCCCCAAAGGCCTCAAATAGCATTGTGCATTGAAGCCTGTTTATTCCTAATGAGTATGTTAGACTGACTCCCGTGATTAGCACTTTTAAAAGACCATTGAATATAGCTGGAGCTTGGAAGAACTTAAGTCGAAAAGTTTTCTCCTGTCCTCAGTGCGCTCAAAAGATTCGTGTCCCTGTAAGGCCAGGGAAAGTTCTGAGGGTGCATTGTCAGAGTTGCCGCTGTCACTTTCAATTAGATTTTAAAGTGCCGCTTATTGAGTTCTTTCGTTGGCAAAGTGGCAAGAGTTTAAAGCATAATCTCTTGGATCTTAAGAATCGCTTTTGGAACTTGAGCTTTCGCAGTAAAGTGGGTCTTCTGTCGGCCCTTGTGCTTATGAGTTTAATGATGAGTCTCTTATTCACGGGCCTGGGTGGTAAGGGGCAAGAACTAGATAATCAAAAGGCCCATTCAGAAAATCCTCCTGCTACTCGCAGGATCTAACCATTTTAAAAGACTAAATTTAAGAAAACTAATGAAGTGAGGATATTATAATGAGTAATACGCAAACTATTGAAGAGGGAACAGAAGCGAAGAAGATCCCGGAACTTGAGCACCGCAATTTTCGAAATGATGAATTCTGGCAGAAGATCCCAGGCTGGAGTACAGTTACGCGGGATGAATTTAACGATCATAAGTGGCAGGTTAAGAATTCAGTTCAAAAAATAAAGCAGGTTCAGAAAATTCTTGGGCCTTTGTGCACCCCTGAACTCTTAAGTGACCTTGAAGCTGGGCAGAAGATAACGCCCATGAATATTAGAATTACGCCTTATATGTTTGCTCTGATTGACTGGACTAACCCATGGGATGATCCTTTAAGAAAGCAGTTCCTTCCCCTAGGTTCACAATTCCTTCCTGATCATGCTTACTATGAGGCCGATAGTTTAGGAGAAGACACGGACTCTCCGGTTCCCATGTTAACCCACCGCTATCCTGATAAAGTTCTCTTTCTTCCTACAACGATTTGTCCTGTTTACTGTTCTTATTGTACCCGTTCTCGCATCATTGGCGGCTCTACTGAGACAGTTGATAAGAGTACTTATGGGGCTAATCAAAAAAAATGGGATGATGCCTTTGAGTATCTCCTAAGAAATCCTTTAATTGAAGACGTGGTTATCTCCGGTGGAGACTCCTATATGCTTACTCCTAAACAGTTAAAGTATATTGGGGAGAGTCTGCTTAAGATTCCTCATATCCGAAGAATTCGCTACGCTACTAAGGGAATCGCCATCTTTCCTCAAAAGATCCTAACTGATGATGACTGGGTAAACGCCCTAAGGGACGTCCATGAGTTTGGCCGCCGCTATGGTAAGCAAGTGGTTGTTCATACTCACTTCAGCTCGCCCCAAGAAATAACAAAGGCCTCTCAGCAGGCGATGGATAGACTCTTTAGTCTTGGAATTCTTGTGAGGAATCAAGCCGTTCTTCAAAGTGGTGTTAATAATAGTGTTGATACCATGGTGAAGCTAACGAGGCAGCTGGGCTTTATTAATGTTCAGCCTTACTACGTCTATATGCATGATATGGTTCCAGGGTGTGAGCACTTCCGTACAACCCTTGCTGAGGGAATAGAGTTAGAAAAAGCCGTGAGAGGAACAACAGCAGGCTTTAACACGCCGACCTTTGTTTGTGATCTTCCTGGCGGTGGTGGCAAGAGGCATGTTGCTTCTTATGAGTACTACGATAAAGAAAATGGTATCTCTGTTTGGAGAGCGCCCTATGTAAAACCCGGTGAGCTCTTCACTTACTTTGATCCGATTCATAAGCTCTCAAAAGAGGCCCAAAAGAGATGGGCCGATAAAGCAACTGTTGAGGCCATGGTAAAAGAAGCTAAGAGTAAGGTGGAGTAGAAGGCTTAAGAGTGAGCGTTTTCTGCTTTTCTACGGTCACTTCTTCTTCTTGTTGTCACATTTTCCATATTATCGAGGAGCTCCGGATGGAGCTCTATAATACTAATAAAGTCTTCTTTAGCGAGGCGGTAGAGGTCGGTATAGGTCGATGCTCTTACGTTGGCATTTCTTGTCGTCTCTTTTAAAAGGGCCGCTTCTCCAAAGAATTGGCCTTCATGAAGCTGGGCCACAACTGATCCATCTTCTAGAATAACATCCACAACTCCATGACCGATGACATACATTTCATCCCCAAGTTCTCCA
>CALHBL010000327.1 GCA_937930825.1 uncultured Bacteriovoracaceae bacterium | reverse complement strand
TTTGAGTTTTCAAGTATTGCAAGCTTACCAAAAGACTTGAATACCTGAATGGTTTTAAAGTTCAAGGCTCGCGCCGCTAGGTATGCTGCTTGAGCAGCTTTCCAGTAGGAGCTAAATGAAAGAGAACGGCGATAAGTTTGAAAAAGAGGTGAGTTTGTATTTTCACGCTTCTTACACTCCTATTCTTATAAGTTCCAAGGTACTGCGGCACAGGTCAATGGGCCAAGTTGATGTGGCGTTTGAAAAGAAAGGTCGAGTTTATATTGCTGAGTGTAAAAGTGGAAAGAGTAGAGTGGGTCGTTGGCAGCTGTTAAGACTTCAGCAGGCCTCTCAATTTATTGGCCTTATTCTTGGGCGCAGAGTGGAGCTTATTGCTATTCAGCAGGTTGCCAAACTTAATGATGCAGAATACCCTTTTAGGGTGTGCAATATTAGGGAGTTAATGTGACTCGAAATTTAACAAAATTTTTCTTGGTTTCTTGCCTTGTTCTTATTTCTATAAAGGGTGTCCGTGCCCAGGTAAATCCTCGGTGGAAGGCCTTAGGAGCAATGACTGCTTATGGTGCGGCCGGAGGTGCTCTGTTGGGTACAGCTTCTCTTGCCTTCGGTTCTAGTGGACGTGCTATTTTTAAAGGGGCAAGCCTTGGGCTCTATGCTGGGATAATATTTGGCTCCTATATAGTAATTTCTCATGCTTACAAAAAGCATCAGAGGGAGAATCCTACTCCTAAAGAAAATTACTATCCCGATACTCAAAGCCCCTACGAAGATGGCGATGAGTCTGAAAATGATAGTTTCTTCTATTGGAATCCATCAGTAGAGCAGGCCCTTCAGCAAAATAGGGAAGATTCTCGTGACATAAGACCTTCACTTATTAGAGGGAATAGTAAGTTTGATCTGAACTTCTCACTGCCACTGATTAATTTTACATTCTAGTTTTGGAATGTATTCTTTCTGTTGGCAAATTGCTGAGAGAGGAACTCTGTTTCATCACTTTCAAACTCATTTTCAATTACAGAGAAGAGGTCTAGGTCATAGAGCTTAAAGACTTTAAGAAATTCAGTTTTAACATTGCTTATTCTGACTTGATCCCGTCTATTATTGAGTGACTTTATAGTATCGACAAATAGGCCAATTCCAGAAGATCCCACAAAGTCCAAGGCATGCATATCAATAGTTATAGTGCTTGAGGGGTTATTACCTGTTAGAGACTCGAGTTCCTGCTTCAGGGGCGAAGAGTTCTCATAGTTAAGGTCACCCTCCATTCTAATAGTTATATTTCCATGGGCATCTGTGTGGATTCGGGCTTTCATAGACATGGTATTGGCTCCTCAAAAGTGGTATCAGTCTTAGGTTGTAATAATATTATCACTTTTTGCGTGATGCGCTATAGAGGGAATGTTTTTCTAGGAGATTATCTTGAGTAAAAAGCTTTTTATCTTAGGGCTGCCTATTGGCAATATTGCCGACGTTTCTGATAGATTAAGGGCTTCTCTTAGGCAGCAGAAAATATTCTATGTGGAGGACACAAGAAACTTCTTTAAGCTTCTTAATCTCCTAGAGATTCCAAGTGAAGGCAAGATCATTGATACCCTTCATGATCATAATCAGAATAAAGTTGAGAATATCGTTAAGCGTTATCTTCCGTTTGAAGACATTTGCATTGTAAGTGATGCTGGAAGCCCAATTTTAAGTGATCCAGGCTTTCCCCTGGTAAGAGAATGGCTTGCTCAAGGAGGTCTTGTTGAGTCTATAGCAGGACCAAGTGCAGCTCTGGTGGCCCTTGAAGTAAGTGGACTTCCACCGCTTCCTTTTAAATTTCATGGCTTCTTGCCAAAGAAGAAGGACGCCGTATCTTCTCTTTTTCAAAGCTGCGAAGATGGGGTGACTCATATCTTCTTTGAGTCTCCTCACCGGATTAAGGCGACCGTTGATCTACTTTGCTCAGGTGAACAGGAACTTGAAGTTTGTGTGGTTAGAGAACTGACTAAGAAGTTCGAAGAACATTACCGTTTCTCTAGCGGGGAGTGGTTAAATTCTGAAGTAGTGCTCAAGGAAAAGGGAGAATTTGTCCTTCTCTTTCATTTTAAATCTGGCCGTGATGTGTCCTCAGGGTCACGTCAAGAATATATTAAATTAGTTGATCAATATATGAAAAAACCCTCTAAGAAGTCTTTGGCAAGGTTATTTGCTGAGATAAAAGGAGGTAAGGTTTCTGAGTATTATGATCAACTGTAAACCAGTGAGCAGCAAGGATTTTCCTCATTTATATTTTTTCCGAATAGTCGTTTATAATAGTGAAAATACGATGAGAAATTGGTCAAGGGATATAAATGATTGTGAGGATAGTTGGAGGGCATGGTGGTGTTTCTCCTGGTTTTAAAAATACTTCTTACTTAATTGATGGAAAGTTATTAATAGATGCAGGCTCTGTTGCTTCAGGGATGAAAATTGATGAACAGGTTTTAATAGACGATATTCTTATTTCCCATAGCCATCTCGATCATATTTCTGATTTAGCTTTCTTAGCTGATAATTGCTTTGGCCTAAAAGATAAGCCCTTTCAAATCCATACCTGTGACACCGTTAAGAAGAATATAATGACTCACCTTTTAAATGATGAGATTTGGCCAGATTTCACAAAGCTACCCAATAAGAAGAAGCCAACGTTGAATTTCAATACTATTAAGTCCTTTGAAGTTTTTGAAGTGGGTGGGTATACAATCGAAATGATTCCCGTTAATCACCCTGCAGGTGGGCATGGTTTTATCATTCAAAAAGGAGACACTTCTATTGTCTTCACGCAAGACACCGGTCCAACCAGTGAGATTTGGACTCAGGCCAAAAAGAGAACCAACTTAAAGGCAATATTTACTGAAGTTTCTTTTCCCAATCATTTACAAAATGTAGCTGATCTTAGTTTTCATCACACACCAAATACTATTGAAAAGGAAATAGAGAAAATGCCTTTGTCGGTCCCAATATTCCTTGGGCATATTAAACCAAATTATCAAACACAACTAAGCCAAGAGATTGATGCTCTAGGAAATGACCGCTTATCTCTTCTCTCTTCTGATGATATAAGTTTTGTCTTTTAATTACAGCACCTTAGCCTTTTAAAGACCTTAAAAAAAGAGTTGTCACTTTTAGTCGAAGTGAAGCATCATAGGGGATCTATTGTAGTATATGATTCGGAGATTCCTATGGGTTGGTTTGAAGGTGTTAAAAGCCCCAAATTAAAAAGTTCTAAGAAAGTAACGACTAATACTCCTAGCGGCTTATGGAAGAAGTGTACCAGTTGCGCTGAAATTCTACAGTCCAATAGGCTTAAAGAGACCGCTGAAGTTTGTCCTTACTGTGATCATCACTTTCGTATGAATGCAGTTGATAGAGTAAATCTTCTCACTGATCCGAGTAGCTTTAAGCTTCTAGGTCAAAGTCTCACAACTCATAATCCTTTAAAGTTTCACGATAAGAAAAGTTACGAT
>CALHBL010000326.1 GCA_937930825.1 uncultured Bacteriovoracaceae bacterium | reverse complement strand
TAGGCGAGCTACTTGAATTCCTTTCCAGTAGCGGTATATTAAGACAAACTTTTCAAGGGAGATCCATGCTAAATCAATGGAATTCTGAGGTCAATAGGTGGCCATACTCCTGTAAGCCTGACCACCTTATATTAACCCAATTATTCAGTCTTATTATCTTCAGAAAAATTAAAAACTATGGGGATCTACAGCACTTGAGCAATCTGGATTTGCAGGATCAAATGTAGGCATTGAGTATGATTCTTGAGTGCAACGCCCAACTTTATGGCGCCTTACTCCCTTACAGTAATAGGCAACCCGTACATTATAGCAGCTGATAGCGCATGTTACTTGTCCGTGATGATTGAAGCCTGTTTTAAGAAGAAGGCACTTCTCACCAGGCGCAGTTACATTCGTCTGTTGACACTCCCCATGGGTAAGACAAGGACCATCGTAAGGCAGAGTATTGTGATTAGATAATACGGAAACGGAAGAAATTAAGACCATCAAAGTGATAATTTTACTTAGCATAGAATACCTCACAGTTACTATTAATAGGAACTATAATTAAAGTATAATCTTTCTAATAAAGCAAAGAAACCGTTACTCAATTTTTTGGCCAAGAAAGAAGAGTGATTTACTCCACTTTGAGAACTATACAAACTTAAAAAGCGAATGGTTTAGGTTAAAAGGACTTGTCTATTTGAAAAATATTACAGGGACAAGTTCCATACTTGCTTTTTAATAACGATAATTTCTTTTTCGAAGTGCCTTTAGAATTTTCTAATAACTTAAAATATTTTGTAAAGATTATTTCAGAGGTATTGGGTGGAAAGGGTAATTTATTCATTCCCTCTAGATAATGGTCCATCTGTGTAATGATATCTTCTTCCACAATCACAGTATTCCATAGTCCTACATCAAGCCATTTTAAATCACCCGTAGAATTAACCATAAAATCTGAATCATTAGGGAGAATCCCCTTCTCAGTAGTATCCTTAAATCTAGCAGCTAATTGATCAGTAAAGTTATCAAAGAAGCTATCATCTATATATTTACCACTGAAGGTTTTGCCTATATCTCCACCAACCCGTAAGTCTTTTACTGTTACTGCTTCAGTATTATGAAATATTTTTTCCATTTCTAAAAAGATATTCCCTGACTTACTTCTATATACACCTAAGGGTTTAGCACCATTTAATTCCTCTACTTGAAGCGCCCAATAGATCTCTCTTAGAGAGTTAGAATCCAGGCCTTTGATAACTTTAACAATTGCCTTACCATCCTCACTTTCAAAAATACCTTCATTCATTGAGCCAAGTAAACTTTCTAATTGATTGAACTTCTTATCACCGATCAATAAAACCCCCTCAAAAGGTGAGGTATCCAGAAGCTTAACTTCTTTTTCTAGTAATTTCTTAATTTGATCATCAAGAACTTTCAGCTTTGCACTTAGACTTGTTGACTCCCCTAGTGAACTCAGCCCAGCTAAAGATAGTTTTGAGTATGTTCTAAACCTCTCCTTAAGAAGAAAAAGTGCTTTGGGAAAGAATACCTTTGAAGTGATAAGGTTTACTTGACTGTGATCTAGGATGTCACTAAACCTCCGGCCACACGAGATCTCCTCCAGGCTTGCTGGAGCACGACTAATCCAAGAAGGACTATTTAATTCTGTTACAGAGTAAAGAATAGAGAAAAAAGTTAATAGGATTAGGGCGAATTTTATCAATTATTTCTCCTCAAAATACTTATCGGAGAAAGAGAATAAAAGATAACACACACCCGACTAATCCTATCAACTAAATACCATTTGATTTAAATAGCATTAATCCTGTCCCTAGCAGTCGACTTAATCGACAGAGTCAGACAACTTCTTTGAATTAAAATTCAAGTGCCTTAAGTTGAGAGTCACAGAGATCATGAACCTTACCGCCAGTTAAAAGAACGGCCTTGAATAATTCCGTTTCTTTCACATCTACTATGGGAGCTCGAGAACAGTCACCTGCCGGATAGACTAAATTGAAGACAATATTTTCGATAGGTTTATAGGAGCTCATTTCCTTTAAGAAGTTGAACGTTCCTATATTAAAATTTTCCTGATCTTCATCAGTGAATACATAAATATTTAATACTGAATTATTCCGATGAAAGCCTTCCAACATTGGTGCCTTTTTATTAAATGAGTTCAGTATGGGTTCATAGAATACCTCTTCAGGTGTCCCCACCCCTTTCATAAGAGTTTTAATATCTTCTTCCATACCTTTTAAAATAGTGGAAAGATCTCCAGTAGTTGATCTTCCTACGAAGGGGGACCCATCGCTAGCACGACTATCAAGATCGCTCATAATTAGACCTAAGCGAAGCTTTTCTGTATCTAATTTACCAATCAGACTTACAAGATTTTTAGAGATCTTGTCCCTATATGTAGTCATACTGCCCGAATCATCAAGAACAATCAGAACATCATTGGCCACTCCCTTAGGTGTTACTGATGAGAAACCAGCTAAGAGGTAAGTATTGAAAGTACAAAGCAGTAAACCTAAAAATATTTTCACTCGAGCTCCTTACGTTAAATCTATTGCCGCATCCCGGCGAGACAAAGAGTATTAGTTTTTAAAAGCTAGCAGCTTGGTTACTTAAAAGGAACAGCTTTCAATCTTCCAAGATTAATTCCTTTAACTTCGTTAAAGTAAGCTTTAGAAAAGTCAGAGGAGGTAACTTTCCCCTTAGTTAGTAATAGTCTATTATTTTGCACATGATGATCTCTAAAGTTTATAATCCAAGGATCATAGCGATTGAGTTGATAATTATTGAAACTGTTCTGCTTATCAGACTTAGTGAAGTAAATCCTCTTTGCAATATTATTGAGTATTAAAGAATCTTTATTATCATTCACACGAATGCCAGCTGTAATAGAGTCAGCGGCCTCACTCAATTCTAAGATGGTGTTATTGGCCACATAGTTATTGTAACCCCTACCTATAGTGATACCGTGATGTTGATTCGAAACGCATAGATTATTATAGATTTTAATCCCCGAGTAGAGAAGCGCACTTGCAGGTCCTCTGTCACCAGCTTCGTCACGAGTAAAGAAACACTGCCAACCTACAGAAAGAGGATTATCAACTGGTGAGTTACCAACAAGGGATATATTATTTCTAATCTCTATATTTTTATTTCGCTTCTTTCGTCCAAAGGTATAGAGCTGAATAACATCGCTATGAATATAATGCTTCTTGCCTTGAAAAGTATATTTAACAGGTAGCTTAGTTAGACTTAAGTTCGAGTCAAAAATACTATCTTGAAGACCACCACCGGAGAACATATCACTTGTTATTCTGTCTGCAATATTACTGACTGCAAAGAGCTGCTCTACATTATGAAACTCAACAGCGTGAAAGAGATCCTCAAACACACAATTATCAAGGAGCACCTTCTTTGACTCTCTAATAAATATTCCTCTTGGGTCGTTGAAAACCCCCTCTTTAGAACCTTTGGCCAGTAGTTTGAGTCCATCATTT
>CALHBL010000325.1 GCA_937930825.1 uncultured Bacteriovoracaceae bacterium | reverse complement strand
GTTGGCGCCGGAGTAGGTTCAGGCGTTGGCGCTGGAGTAGGTGTTGGATCAGGATCTGGGTTGACCTCACTTACAGTAATTTCCTGCTCTATAGTGGCCTGACTAAATTCATAGCGGCAACGAATCGATTCGCCGTCTCCATCCACATCCACAATGGTAAACTCATCAACTTGAGGAGCCCTGTAGTCGACTTTAAATTCAATACTTTCTCCCTGTTTAGGAAGGCGGTAGGTAGTGGCAATGCTATTTACATAATCCTGCAAAGCCTTTATCTCGGGTGTCTCTATTCCCGTAACTCCTCTAACATCAGCAGGGCGCAAGCGAATCTTTCTTCCCTCGCTGCAAGCACTAATTCCTGCTAAGAGAGTGATGGTGAGAATGGAAGCCGGACCGAGAAGTTTCATAGGACTCAAGTCTAGGTCGCCAGTGGCCCTTTATCAAGGATCTCAATAACTTTGTTGCAAAGCTCATGGGAAAGTCTATGGTCATTGTCAGGAATCCAATAGAATTCACCTGAAATGCCCTTCTCTTTAAGTTTAAGATATCTGGCATGACAGAGCTTTGTATCGATAATCGTATCATCTTGCGCTTGAATCTGATCGAGTTGAAAATCAGGCATGCTTTCAAAGAGCTCAACTCTATAAGAACAGTTGAGTCCAATCACCCGCTCAGTATCGGTGTGCTCCAATCCAATAAAGGGAGCAAGGTCGCCGCCCTGCGAGTAGCCAATGATGGTAACGGGCTTGTGGCCAGGATTAAAATCTATGAGAAGATTCGAGAGGCTTTGGGCCGGCACTTTATAATCAATAAGAAATTCATCCTTGGTCTGATCATAGAAGTACCAGGCAAAGCCTTGCAGTAAATCTTCACCAGTCTCTCTTGATCCAAGAGGAAAACTCTTCGGCATAGGGTAGAGACCATTGGGGGCGAGGATGAGAATTTTCTTATCTAAGCTTTGGGCCCACTTCTCAAGCCGCCTGCCCACTCTCTTCATCATCTTATCGCCACTTTCACTATAACCATGCAAGAGAAGAAAGATTTGACCAAAGGCTCCGGGATCATCAAGTTCTCTATTGGAGTGAATGATGCTTTGATGGGCGCCTTTGAAGAAGTGTTTTTTAGAGTTGCTCACTTTTTTTAACCTTTTTAAAATAAGATACTAACTCAAACTGCAATAGACAAAAGAGAGCATAAGAGCAAAGTCATGCCAGCAGTAAAGAGGGGAATTGTTAGATTATCATCAATACGAAGTGGTATCATTTCAAAGAGACTGGTCGCAAGAGCATTTAAAAAAGAGAGCAAGACAATAGTCCCCGTCATGCTTTCATCAAAACCAGTCCACCAAGAAAAGACTAAGTAAGTTATAATAAGATTTGATACGAAGAAGGCGGTGGAGCCCTGAACAGATTTATGGGCAACAACTTTTGTCTTTCCATACTTAATGCCAATGATGGCCGACATAGGGTCGGCAACAGCAAGAGTATAAATAGCAACGAGAGCAACTACTTTAGGAAAGGAGATTAGTGTTAAAAGCAGGCCCATGACATAGGGAACGCCAGCAGATTCTTTTAGAGATTCTTCGGCCCTAAAGAGATACTTATTAATGATCGTCACTTTACTAGAGAGCTCCGGGTAGTTAATGCGAATTTGTTCAAGCAAGTAGATGGTGCCAGCGCAGAAGCCTAAAATATAAATGGCGCGTGAGTGGGTGAGAAAGTATTGATAAACAAGGCCAACTCCAACTCCCATTAAACAGTGGAACATTCTTCTGGTTAATTGGAGGCTCTTTCGAGTTGCCGTAGGAGCGCCTTTGTAACTCTGTGTTTCTTTTACACTCTCTTTGTCTTTGTCTTTATCTTTGTCTTTATCTTTAACGGGCACTTCAGGGCCCTTGTGGTCTGCCATTACTTATTCCTTAATTTAAAAACCCTCGGGATTACTTTTGAGGTACGCTTCCTCTTGAGGGGTCGAATCGCGGCCAAGGATTGCGTTTCGGTGGGGGTAGCGGCCAAATTGATCGATGATGAGTTTATGTTCTTTTTCAAAAGAGAGGCCATACTCAAGGCCTGGCTCACTAAAGAGGCCAAAGGCTTCTCTATGAATTTTCTGAGACTCGCTATGCATAAAGGGCATATAGAGAAAGGAGCGTTTGGGGGCCGAGAGATCCTCATGAACTTTCTGATTAATGGCCTCTTGGGAGAGGCTGAGGGCCATTGAGTCCCAAGCGAAAGAACGCGGATCATTACGGTATATATTGCGAGAGAATTGATCGAGAACGATGATCTCAGCAAGCCGTCCTCTTGGACTACTCCTCCAATCTTCAAGCTCACAGGCCGTTGCCATTTGGTGGACGGCGCTAAATCTGTCTCTAATGGCCGCGTCGAGTTCATCACTCTTCTTCCACCAGTCTTCAGGATTTATATCTTCAAACCAAAACTTCAGCACTTCTCGAAACTCTACGCTCACTTCTTCTCCAGATATTTAGATGAGCCCTTATTTTAGCATAGCTCATCAGGCCTAGGAGAAAATCTTGTTACTTGAGTGCTTCACTTTCCCATTGTTGGCAAAGCGGCCGAAGATGCTGGCGCCTGCCCAGTACTGTTGGCCTTTTCACGAATAATTCTTTGGTAGAGGTCTCTCTTAGAATTGAAAATAAAATCTAAAATAAGGCCGGTCCAACTACTATGAGAATAGAGATTGTCATAGTACTCAGGGGCCATTGCTTTAAGTTTTCTTAAATTACTCCAAGGGACTTTGTAGAAATCGTGATGCTCATTATGATAGCCAATATTAAATTGGATAAGATTGAGCGGCCCGTAGTAGCTATAAGTTTCCTGACCTTCTTTATAAGTGTAATGCTCTTGAATCCAGCGCGCGCCAACCGGATGCAGTCCAGTGCTAAAGAGGGTAGAGAGAACCAAGTAGACAATTGCAATAGGCCCTAAAGTAAAATAAATGATGGCATTAGTGGCGATGATAACCGCAATGTTAATCATAACCCATCCATCAAAAGTTTTACCTTTCTTCATGCGGGCCGGACGAATGATTTCGATAAGAAAGAAAAAGAGAAACCAAATGGATTTTCGCCACCAACTATTGCCAACAAGCTTTGCTTCCCAATGAAAAGCAAGATCCGCATCATGGTCATATTCACCCATATAAGAGTTGTGAATCAGGTGAAAGGTTTTAAAGCCAGAGGCCGAAGGAAAGCACTGAGCAATATTGGAAATGATCCCCCAGATACGATTCGTAACTTTCTTCTTAAAGATATTGTCGTGGGCCGCTTCATGAACAAAGGTGAACAGGGCGTGGTTAAAAAAAGCACCAACAAGGTAGGCGGCAAGAAGAATTCCCCACCAAGGTGCGCTTCTAATAGAGAGGAAGTAAGCAATGGAGAGTTGGGCGGCCGTGATAAAAGTAATATACAGCGCACTTGTTGGGTCATAACCCATGAGCTCTCTTATCTCAGGATACTTCTTAAGCATCTCCCGGCTTCTGATCGCATGAGGGTTTTGCTCTTCAGACATGGTGTAACTTTCTCTCATCTTCATAGGGTAGCCTTCGTTATTCTTAAGGTGGTGTGTTTCAGCTACAAGTTATAGGAAAATCGTTGCATTTGTGCAATACTCCGGCGTATTTCAAGGAAGACTTCTATGACTAAAATCAAGAAAATTACCCTCTCTAGGCCTGGTAACTCAGCAAAGTTCACTATAATTGATACCGATGCTCCTTGCGTTACGAATCCTGACGATGTGCTGATCGCTGTTCACTATAGTGGGCTCAATTTTGCCGATGTCATGATGCGCCTCAATCTCTACCCAGAAACGCCTAAAGCACCATTCACTCCAGGCTATGAAGTTAGCGGAAAAGTTCTGGCCCTAGGTAGTGCTGTAGAAGGACTCGAGGTTGGCGATGAGGTGATGGGGGGCTGCTACTTTGGGGGCTACAGCTCTCAGGTCAAACTCTCTTCATGGCAGGTGAAGAAAATTCCAGAGAACTTAACTTTAGAGCAAGGGGCCGGCTTTATGGTCAGCTACTTAAGCGCGGCCTTTGGCCTCTTTGAGCTGGCCCGGGTGAGAGAAGATGATCATGTGGTTATAGATTGTGGCAGTGGGGCCTTAGGGGCGATCCTTATTAAATTATTACGCCATAATGGTGTCGCTAAAATAACCGCATTAACAAGAAGCCAAGAAAAACTAGAGGCCATTGAGAATTTTGGTGCTCGGGCACTTACCCACGAGCAGTGGCAAATGGCCGATGAGCGAGCGGATCTCTTTATTAATTCTCGCGGCGGCCGCAGCATTAAAAGTGATATGAAGAAGCTCTCTCCCTTGGGCAGGATTGTGTGCATAGGCGCAAGTAATATGGTTCACCAAAATAAAGTGAGCCTTTTCAAGATAGTAAGAGAATTTATTGGAATGGAACTTCTGGGTAGGCCTTCAGTTATGGGCCTAATGAATAGTAATAATGGAGTCTTTGGTCTCAATGTTCTCAAGCTCTTTGATGAGCCTGAAAGAATAAAGAGATTATTAGCAGAACCGTTCTTCTATCCGGTTGCTCCAAAGATCGATAGTGTATTTCCCTTTGACCAAGTTAATCAGGCCCATGAAAAGTTGGGTATGGGGCGCAGTAGTGGTAAGGTGCTGCTTTCTTGGAAGTAAGAGTAAGGAGAGTTATGAAATTTTTAAAACTATTAGGTTTTTTCATTTGTGCATCAGCTTCACT
>CALHBL010000324.1 GCA_937930825.1 uncultured Bacteriovoracaceae bacterium | reverse complement strand
TGAAGTATATATCCTTTCTAAGGACGAGGGTGGGCGCCACACTCCAATTTTCAAAGGATATAGACCACAGTTCTACTTTAGAACAACGGACGTTACAGGGTCGATTAAGCTTCCAGATGGAGTTGAAATGATCATGCCAGGTGACAATACGTCATTTGAGGTTGAGTTAATCGCTCCAATC
Organism: uncultured Bacteriovoracaceae bacterium; assembly: GCA_937930825.1. Classification (GTDB taxonomy): domain Bacteria; phylum Bdellovibrionota; class Bacteriovoracia; order Bacteriovoracales; family Bacteriovoracaceae. The sequence goes on along the minus strand of CALHBL010000324.1, from coordinate 2,823 downwards.
GCAATGGAAAAAGGTCTTAAGTTCGCTATTCGTGAGGGTGGTAGAACAATTGGTGCTGGTACAGTATCCGATATTGTCTCTTAATTAGTGATTAATTAAAAAAAAAGAAGCTAAATGCGGCCCTATGTCACTTTTTAGTAAATAAAGTTTGACAATGGGCCGCAAAATTTTTAAAAGAGTGCTTCAAAAAAAATTAGGAATAGGTTGAAGATGAAAGCATCGAGATTGCGAATTAAGCTAAGAGCATATGATCATAAGTTGTTAGACAACTCAGTAAATGAGATTGTTCAAACGGCTAAGGAGACTGGAGCGAGAGTTGCTGGTCCTATTCCATTGCCTACTGAGATCAATAAGTTTACTGTATTGCGTGGACCGCACGTAAACAAGAAATCTCGTGAGCAATTTGAAATGAGAACTCACAAGAGATTAATCGACATAGTCGATCCAACTCAACAGACAGTAGACAGTCTTATGAAATTAGACCTGTCTTCAGGTGTTGATGTTGAAATTAAGTACTAAATAGTAAGCAAGGACTTTTTAAAGCTCCTTGATTTTTTATTAACCATGCACGCATCCCTGAGGTCAGGGTGATGCTGTGGAGGATGAATGACTGAAGAAACTAAAGCAGTCGAAGAAACTGCTGAAAACACTTCTAATGGGTCAAGCTCTGTAGATCTAAATGCATTCTATGGGCTTAAAGCTGGTATGACTCGTATTTTCGATGAAGCCGGTAATCATATCCCAGTTACAGTAATCAAATTAGAATCAAATTACATTACACAGGTTAAAACTGTTGAAAACGACGGGTATGAAGCTTATCAAGTAGGCTACTACTCCAAGAGAGAGAAGCTTGTTAACAAGCCAACTCTTGGTCGTCTTGCTAAAGCAAATGTAAAAGAAGGTCTTACTCGCTTTGCTGAGCTTAAGGTCAGTGGTGTTGAGGCAGCAAGCCTTGGCAAAACTCTTGGTCTTGGTAACTTTTCAGCTTCAACAATGATTGACGTAACTGGAAAGTCAAAAGGTAAGGGCTTTCAAGGTGTTATCAAGAAGTATAACTTCGCCGGTGGTCCTGCGACACACGGTTCAAAGTTTCATAGAACGACTGGTTCTATTGGTAACAGAGCAACACCTGGTAAGGTTTGGAAGAATAAGAAAATGCCTGGTCACATGGGTTGTGAAACAAAGACAGTTCAAAACCTTCAGGTTGTTGAAGTAAATGAAGAGAAAGGTTATCTCCTTATAAGAGGCTCAGTTCCCGGTAGTAAGAATAGTTGGGTAAAAGTTTCTACGGCAACGAAGAAATAAGCTTAAGAGACTGAGAGGAAAGAAAAATGACAGATATAACAGTATTAAATTCAAAGTTCGAGGATGCGGGAAAATTAAATACTCCCGTTAGCCTAACTGCTGATGACATCAAAGAAGCAGCTGTTCATCAGGTAGTTAAGGCCACTCTTGCTGGGAAACGGCAAGGTACTCACTCTACTAAAACAAGAGCCTTTGTTAGCGGCGGTGGTGCTAAGCCATTTAAGCAAAAAGGAACTGGTAGAGCTAGACAAGGAACAATTCGTTCAGGTCTAATGGTTGGCGGTGCTAGAGTTTTTGGCCCACTCCCAAGAGATTACTCTCAAAAAGTAAATAAGAAGATGTCTTGCGTAGCAATTAAATCTGTAATCGCAGACAAGCTTCAGGCTGGAAAGCTTACAGTTGTTGAAAGTTTTGAATCAACTGGTAAGACAAAGGATATGTTTAAAATCCTTAGCGATAAGTCTCTGCTTCCAGCATTGATTATAGCAAACGATAGCAATGATCCGGCCCTTAGAGCTGCTAAGAATCTTCAGTGGGGAAATTCACTTCCTGTTGCAGCTTTTAGTGTTTATGAAGCCGTGAAATTTGAAAACTTAATTATAGAAAAGAAAGCATTGGAAACATTGCTACAAAGATTGGTGTAAATATGGCTTTGTTAGAAGACGTACTAGAGAAACCTTTAATTACTGAGAAAACTTCTATTATTAGCGAAGAATCTAATAAGTATGGTTTTATCGTAAACTTAAAGGCAAATAAGAATCAAATTAAGACAGCTGTTGAGACTTTATATGATGTAAAAGTCTTGAGTGTTAAGACAAGCATCCTACCAGGGAAAATGAAAAGAGCTGGTAAGTTCGTTAAGAAATCATCTAAGACTAAGAAGGCTTATGTACAGCTAGCTGAAGGTCAAAAGATTGAGTTCTTCAAGGGCGTTTAAGTTTTAGCATTAGCAGCATATAAGGATTTTAATTATGGGAATTAAAAAGTTTAAGCCGACAACTCCATCGCTAAGAGAAATGGCGATTATTGATAGCGGCGACCTTACAAAAGGTTCGAAGATTTTAAAGTCAGCCTTGGCGCCAATGAAGTCAAAGGCCGGTAGAAATAATAATGGTAGAATTACTGTTCGTCACAGAGGTGGCGGCGTTAAGAGAAGATACCGTATTATTGACTTTAAAAGAAATAAAGAGAATATCCCTGCAAAGGTTCAGGCCATCTCTTATGATCCAAATAGAACATGTAATATTGCTCTTTTGGCTTATGCTGATGGTTTTAAGAATTATATTCTTGCTCCTCAAGGGTTAAAAGTTGGAGATCAAATTATCTCTTCTGATACAGCCGATATTAAGGTTGGAAACAGCAAGCTTTTAAAAGATATACCTGTTGGAACACTTGTTCATAACATTGAACTTTACCCAATGTCTGGAGGACAACTTGCTCGTTCAGCAGGTGCTTACGCTCAGTTAATGGCCAAAGAAGGTAAAGAAGCTCTTTTAAGACTTCCTTCTGGAGAGCTTA
>CALHBL010000323.1 GCA_937930825.1 uncultured Bacteriovoracaceae bacterium | reverse complement strand
GAGGCGAAATAGGCCGCCCAATATGATGCAAATATGCATGAAGCTCTTTTTCCTGATAAGTTTGATAAAATTGTAAAGCAGTCAAACGGTGGTCTAGATTACCGCTTCATTCTCTCTCTTATTAGGCAAGAGTCAGCCTTTAACAAAAGAGCAAAAAGTATTGTTGGCGCTCGTGGACTCATGCAAATAATGCCAAGAACAGGAAGACAATTCGTTAGAAGCTTGAAAGCAAAGCAGCTCTATAAGCCAAGTCTAAATGTAAAAATAGGATCAAAGTTCTTAAGAAGTTTACTTAAACGATTTGAAGGAAACTTTATCTTCGCCTTGGCTTCTTATAATGCAGGAATTGGTAATGTCTCAAGGTGGCTCAGAAATATTCCGTTTTCATCAGACATGCTTGCCAATATCGAGATGATTCCTTTTAAGGAAACACGTAACTACGTTAAGCTGATTTACCGTAACTACTTCTTCTATAGGTATAAAGACGGTAATACAGCAAGTCTCGACTTACCTACCAATCAAACCTTCAATATACCGCTACTGGAAATGAATTCAAGCAGCTCGCCTAACGGCGAGTAACTTGAGTCTTAGTACCATTCGGGTATACAAGTCTTTAGGTGAGTGACTAAACATTGAAACGGAAGTGAATAATGTCGCCATCTTTAACGACATACTCCTTCCCTTCAATTCTTAGTTTACCAGCTTCTTTTACCTTTTGTTCACTCCCTAATTCAAAAAGATCTTCACAGTGATAAATTTCTGCTTTGATAAAGCCTCTTTCAAAATCTGTATGGATCACTCCTGCTGCTTGTGGTGCCTTAGAGCCAGCATGGAAAGTCCAGGCGCGAACTTCTTTCTCTCCTGCCGTAAAGTAAGTACACAGACCCAGAAGATCATAAGCAATTCTTGTTAGAGTTTCGAGGCCTGATTTTTCAATACCAGCGGCTTCCAAGAACTCAGCTCTTTCTTCAGGGGACTCAAGCAAAGAGATTTCAGATTCAAGTTTTCCGGAAATAACAACACCTGTTGAGCCTTCACTCTCAGCGTGAGCTAGTACCAATTTGGTGTACTCATTTCCCCCATCGACACTGTCCTCATCTACATTACAAAGATAGAGGACCGGTTTCAAAGTAATTAAGTTCAGGTCATTAATTACTTCCTGATCTTCTTCACTTAAGCCAAGACTGATAGCGCGTTCACCTTTCTCAAGGTGATCTTTCAATCGTTCTAGAATGGGCTGCTGAAGTTTAGCGACTCTTTGAATATCTTTATTCTGACTCTTTAAAACTTTTGGAATACCAACAAGCTTTTTTTCAACAACTTCCAAGTCGGCCAAAGCAAGCTCGTAATTAATTGTGGTGATATCATCAACTGGATCAATCTTTCCATGAACGTGAACGACATTTTCATCATCAAAGCATCTTACAACATGAATAATGGCATTTACTTGGCGGATATGACCTAAGAACTGATTTCCTAGACCCTCTCCTTTTGAAGCACCTTTTACAAGGCCTGCAATATCAACAAACTCCACGATAGTGGGAATTGTTTTTTGCGGTTTAATAAAGCCTGTTATTTGATCAAGTCTAGTATCTGCAACATTTACAATTCCAACATTCGGCTCAATTGTACAAAAAGGATAATTTGCGGCTTCAGCAGGCGCAGATGTTATAGCTTTAAAAATAGTTGATTTCCCAACATTCGGTAAGCCTACTATTCCACAATTCAATCCCATTATTTTCTCCTACGTAACTACTGTTTTCTTACTAAATCTATTTTGTGCTTTTTGAAATCCTATTTTCAAATAAGACTCCAAGGCCTTTGCTCCTAAATCATTAAAGTCATCAAGTAATGGTTTTTCTGTTTCAGAGAAACGACCTAGCACATGAGCGGAAACATCACCAAACTGAGGTCTACCAACTCCCATCCTCAATCTTTTGAAATCCTTAGTCCCTAGGTGCTGATTTATTGACTTCAGACCGTTATTCCCAGCAAGTCCTCCCCCATTCTTTAGGTGAACTGTACCAAAAGGTAAATCAATTTCATCATGAACAACCAAGATATCATCTAATTTAACTTTAAAAAAATCCATAGCAGGTCTTACACTTTCGCCGCTAAGATTCATATAAGTTTGAGGCTTAAGAAACACTACTTGCTCATCGAAGAGACTTATAACACTAAAGAAGCCTTTAAACTTCTCCTTCCATACTATTTTATCTCTAAATCCAAGTCTTTCGAAAAGTAACCAAGCAATATTATGCCTAGTCTCTTCATATTCTCTGCCAGGGTTACCAAGACCAACAATAAGCTTAGTCATTACTCAGCCCCTTAAATAAAGAGTGAACTTACAGAGTCATTATTAAAAGTTCGATGAATTGCTTTTGACAATAACTCAGCAGTAGAAAGAACTTTAATTTTAGAAATATCTTTGCCCAATGGAGACAGAGGAATTGTATCAGTTACAATCACCTGGTCGAGATCACTTGACTCAGCAATTCTCGATAGGGCCGGGTCTGAAAAAATGGGATGCGTTGCACATGCAAAAACCTTTGTGGCACCATGATCTTTTAAGGCTTTGCATGCCTCAACAAGAGTTCCCGCAGTATCGATCATATCATCAACGATGATACATTCTTTACCTGAAACATCACCAACTACATTCATGGCCTTTGCAATATTCTTCCCGGTTCTTCTCTTATCAATCATGGCAATATCTACTTTAAGTTTCTTTGCATAATGGCGTACTCGCTCAACACCACCAGCATCAGGAGAAACAAAGATTGAATTATCACTTAAAAGATCACTCTTTATATAATTCATAATTACAGGTGAAGCATAGATATTATCAAAGGGAATATTAAAGAAGCCCTGAATTTGGCCAGCATGAACATCCATTGTAATAACTCTAGTTGTTCCTGCAGTGGTTAAAAGGTCAGCTACAAGCTTAGCAGATATCGGCGTTCTAGGACTTACCTTTCGATCTTGCCTAGAGTAGCCATAATGGGGAATAACGGCAGTGATAGAAGCTGCTGATGCTCTCTTTAAGGCATCCACCATAATAAGAAGTTCCATCACGCTATCATTAACAGGGTTACATGTACTTTGAATTACAAAGACATCAGCGCCCCTGACATTCTTTTCCATTTCACAAAATATTTCACCATTAGCGAATCTAACTAACTGAGGGTCAACTAATGCTACATCTAAGAAGTCTGAAATTTTAGCTGCTAAATTCTTATTAGAGCTCCCCGAAACAAGTACGATTCTTTTCATGATCTGGCCTTAAATAAGAAGAAATTAGAAAGATGGTAGGGGTGGCAGGAGTCGAACCTGCGAATGGCAGAATCAAAATCTGCTGACTTAACCACTTGTCGACACCCCTGTATTGATGAAGATAAAGTTATACTAAATGATAAATTTCTTGGCAAGAAATGGATAGGTTATAGATTTACGGAATTATTTTCCTGACACGCCATTTCATTAAACAGCTTTCCTCTATATTGGAAGAAGTTTCTAAATATGAGAAATGAAGTATTAGAGCCATAAATCTCAAAGCCCTTTTCTGATTCTCTCGACCCTTCCAACCCAGCCCAGCTCAGATGAAGCAGCTTTCCGTCAAAGCCAATAAACCAATTATCAAAACCCTTATTCGTCGTTCCTGTTTTCCCAAAGAAGCTCATTTGCCCTAGGCGCTTCCCAACCCTAAATCTCACAGTAGTATTTAAGGGGTCTGACAGAGCATGCAAGGCCTGTGAGCCAGGACCTTCGAAGCAGGCAGTTTGAAGAAAGCTAGCATATAGTTTTCCAAGCGAGCTCAAGCTCAATTCTACAGAACCCAGTAGTTGAGCTGGGTACTCTGAAAGAGGAGTAAGAAGCTCAGGAATTCTCAACTTCAACTCTTTTTCCATTCTACCGAATCCAAACTTCATAACGCTTCGAATCAGTGGCCTATTTAAACTCTTTATAAGAGCTAGCTTCAAAGAGACCTCGTCCGCCAAACCAGAATGAGCTTCACGGGGCGACCATGGCCCAGACCTAAGGTTAAGAGTTAAAGGTCCAGTTTTTTCAACGCTTTCTAAGTCCACCCCATTCATCGATAAAATCCCATAAACTAAGGGCTTGAGTGTACTACCAATTTGATGCTTTTCAGAATTGAAGGCCTCCCTCGAACTTCTTTCGTATTTACTATAGTGGGAGAAGACTTGCTCAATAGAACTCTTTGAAACTTTAAAGAGAATTGTTTTTACGGCAAAGTCTTTTGTAGGATACTTCTTCTTAAGCTTCTTGCTAACCCTTTGAGCTTCAGAGATAAGGGAGTAGTACTGAAAACTTTTCTTTTCTTTCTTACTAATGAAATAGAGCGAGCGTATATTCTGCCCACGAGAGCGCTCAGTTATTTCTTGAGACCACTCATCCCACTCAGCTTCACTCCAGCTCTTAGACTGAGCTGGAAACATTTTTAATTCATTCAATTTATTAAAAACAACAGCAGTTCGCTTTTTTAGTCTATCTAGGTGATTAAGAGGACTATAGAAGTAAGGCCCCTTTAAGAGTCCTATGAGGATACTGACCTCATAGGGGGTTAGATCACCTGGCTTTTTTAGGAAGTAGAAGAATGAGGCAGCTGCAACCCCCTTTATCTTAACTCCTTGCATACTTCCCCAGATAACCTCATTAAAGTAAGCCTGAAGTATTTGTTCCTTTTCAAGCTTATGCTCTAAATAAGCGCTTACAATCATTTCTTTAATTTTTCTGGAGAATTTTCTCTCATTAGAATAATACAGATTCTTAACCAATTGCTGGGTTAATGTTGAACCACCCTGCTCTAGCTTCATTACTTTTAAGTCGTGCCACAAGGCCCTTAGAAGAGACTTTGGATCAACTCCAGAGTGATTGAGGAATCTGTAGTCCTCAATTCCAATTAGACCCTTCCACAATAAACTAGGTATCTGCTGAAAGCTTAATCGTGACTGAAGACAGTAAACCAAACTACAGTCATTTTCTTTAAGAGGCATCAGTGGCATTCCACTTTTTACAAAGACCTCTCCCTTCTTTTCATTGAAAGACACATCTACTTTCTTAATTTTAATGTAGTCTTCAAAGGAAAGATCAGTTCTCGACCACGACCAGAAGGTTCGAATATCTTCAATCCTGACAAGGCTTTCCGGCTCTATCTCGTCTCTTTTAATTTCTCTATGGGAACTGGGTTTTGGTGAGAAATAAGCTGAGTCCCATGGAATATCCTCAATAACTAAATAACAAAAGAATACACCAGTCATGACGCACAGACACATAATCAATGAAAAAGTAATTAAACCTTTTTTAACCATCTGTATTTTAACCTTAACTATAGACTTCTCAGTATAGTGCTCTCTTTGACGAATTTACGTGCTTTTTCTATAGTAGCAAAGCTTATTCCAAGTTGCTGAAAAAGTTCAGATTTCCCAAGGAGCTACTGTGATTAGATCACAAATTGCGATCATCTTTCTTATACTATGCCAAAACGTCTCGGCACTACCTATCGACTGGCACGGCGTTCTAGGCTTTGACACCAATATTTTTGATAACTATAGACGACTAGAAGGGAATTCCCCTTCGGCCTCAGCAGGTACTGATGGCACTCAAGAGACTGCTCTTGCGGCAGGCAGTGAAGAAAATGGAAGCTGGCAAAGCTATGTTTTTAGACTTCAACCTAATATCGTCATTAACGATTCTGCTACTATTAAGGCAGAGCTTTCAAGTGGTTATGCTAGAGGTGGTTTTACTGGAGGCAACTCAGCTCAATCAACTGGGCAGGGGCTTGGCAATCAGCTCTACCCGTTAAACTTCAGTAATGGCTCCGATTCACTCATAGTTAATCAACTTTATACTGAACTCTATTCTGATACTGCAACCTATGTCATCGGTCGCCACCCTCAACACTTTGGACTTGGTGCTGTCGTAGACTCCGGTGAAGATACTTGGGATCGCTTCTTCTACCTAAGAGATGGTGTAACTATTAAAGTAAAGCTTGGAAATTTTAAAATCGAACCTTACTGGACTCGCGTTGGAACAGGTGACTCACTCTCTAAGGGAACTCGCACAAAAGACTATGGTATCAGCCTCGAGTATGACAGCACTGAAAGAGATATGGCCTTCGGCATACTTTATAATAAGAAGCAAACAACGCAGGAGGGTTCATTCGAAACAACTGTAGACTCTGCAACAACGCGAAACCTTGGCGCAAGTGATGTTAAAATGACTGACCTTTATTTCAAGAAAGCTTTTGGTGATTTTGACTTTGCTGTAGAAGTTCCTATCATGAGTGGTGAAATTGGAAATCTCTTTGGCGCAAATACTAAGTACAAAGCTAAGGCCATTGTTCTTGAAGCAAACCTAAAGACTTCTAATTCTTGGTCTTTTGGTCTTAAGGCCGGAAAAGTAAATGGGGATGACGGAAATGCTGGAAGCTTCGATGCAATGTACCTCAACCCTAATTATCAAGTGGCCAATGTTCTCTTTCGCTACAACCTAAGAGGCATATCTGACTCAAGCCAGCAGAATGTTTATGATAGCTATATCAACAATGCTACCTACGCCAAACTTAGTGCTCAATACCTAACTGAAAAGTGGAAGTGGGACATGGCCGCAATTTGGGCAAAGGCCGATCAAACAGCAAAGGCCGGTGGTCAGGCTGCCTACAACCATACATTCAATGAGAGCTTCACTTCAAACTTTGAGCAACAAAGTGACTTGGGATTTGAACTTGATACTGGCTTTGAGTACCGCTGGAATTCTGAAATTACTATTGGTGGGTCTTTTGGTTATCTCTTTACTGGTGACTACTTTAGCTACACTAATACAGCAACTCCCAACGAAGCAGATAACACTTATATGCTTCAGTTAAGAACTGCTATTACATTCTAAGAATTATAGGCTCACTTACTTTGTGGGCCACTTAAGTTTACCGGTAGTAATTAGGGCCTGTCAGCACTGGAGCTTGTTGGAATTGGGTATTAAACATCCCATTCTGTTGAGGCATCGGCTGCCGATACCAATTGCTCTGGACTGGTTGCTGGTACCATTGCTGCATTGGTTGCTGATACATCATATTTTGTTGATTCATCTGCATTCCGTAGAAGTTAGGCATTGATGTTTGTTGAAACATTGGGCTTTGCTGTGGTTGTCCATGCTGATTCCCTGGAGCCCGAAACATACCTTGCCCCTGATTTTGGAGGTTATACCTCATATCATTTTGATTAGAGGAGTTGCCACTGTTACTAAAACTATAGTTGTCTGTATCATAGTAATTGTAGTCACTATCATCATAACCCCTATAGTCTCCTTCTTCTTCTCTATGTCTATCGAGATAGTCATCAAGAGATGACTGAAAGCGGCCAGCTCTAACCGCACTACTTCTTTGCTGACTTAGTAAACTAGTTCTTTTCTTCATGAAGGATTTTTCCATTTGGCTTGCATTCTTACGGCATCGATTACAACGCACAGGATTTCTTCCAGGCATAAACCAATTATTTGAACAATAAGTCTTACACTGTGATTTCTCCTTACGGTAACGCAACTCTTGTTCTGTTAACTTCTTATTTAAAGCTCTAATCTTTCTTTTCTCTGCATCAAGAGGAGCGGTTGAACCATTTCGAGCTTCGTAATTTAACTCCCACTCTGCTAATATTCTATCTTGATATTGCTCTTCTTTCTTTTCTATTATTTTTCTAGCGGTTGCCGTTTTTATAGGACCTCTTTCACCTTTTCCACCATAGTACCTTGAAGTTAACCAAACCTTATGAATCTCTGCTGCTTCGTCTACAATTCCATGTTTTTCCATCGCAGTTAATAGGAAACTGGGCTTTTTTATAGAATTAAATTTCTTGTAATATTTTCCAATTTCAGTTCTATGATCTTTAATCTTCTTATCTATTTCTCTTTGAGGTGTACTCTTAGTGGGCGTCATCTTTTCTAAATTCTTAAGCGATTCAATCGCAGGCTGAAGCGAAATTCTATCTAATTCATTTGCTAAGACCACAAACTGCTCCGCATAATCTGCAACAGCTTCTTCAGAAATCGGTCCATCGTCCTTAGAGCGTTTTGTTGCTCTATTTATATCATGCATTTCCTGCAGAATTTGATTAATTCTCTTTTGCTTCTCATCATAAGTTGTAGCGACCTCTTTTTCTCTTAGTTTCTCTAGAGCGTCCTCAAGTATAGGCGCAACTTCTGCATAGTTGCCTGCATCCTTAAAGTCTCTTAAAGCTTGCATAATTATAACTGGATCTTCACTCTCACAGGCTTTTTGAGCCTCCTCTGTGAGTCTATCCTCTTTGGATTTATACACTTGCATTGGGGAGTCCCCACCAATATTTTCGTAAACCATACAATTCCAACCAGAGGGCCTTGCATCAATATCACTTGTTCGATTTGCGTAGCCATACCCAACATCTGGATCTGGACTTCCGAAATAAATATTTGCACTTTCATGATCACCACCTTCATAAACCCGAAAAGCGAATGTCGTCGTTGCAATTTCTCTATTCTCCTGAGCTTTGGTTCTGTCAAAGCTTCCATCTATTAATAATCCTTGTTTCTCAATACAAAGATTAAACTTCTGATTCATTGACATTTTTGAAGCTGTTTCATTATTAACACCAAGCATACGGGGTTCATAATGAAAATTATTCTGAATTCTCACAAAGTAGTCGTTACCTGCTTTTACTATTTCTGCTTCAAGATTTGTACAGGCCTTTATATGCGTTGGGATTTGCAAGTCAAAAACTCCTTCCCTATTTTTGACTATTTTAATTTCATTTGGTGACTCAGAAGGGTCAACAAGATTCTTTATGAAGTTTTGACTTACATAACCATTTGCCAGAGGAGCTACACAGGATTTTCCTGCACCACTCCCTTCACTTACAGTTGTAGTATTAGCGCCAGGAATAGTCATCACACCATCTTGGGCAATAGGCAACCTTGAAGAATCAGCTTTTGCTGATTTTCCTTTGCCAATGGTTCCAGCATGCACTTGGGCCACCAGGAGCGTTATCGATAATATCAAAATTACTTTAAAATTCATGACTAATACCCTCATATCAATTTAGTCTTTCTGCTTTCTCCTTTGTCTAATCGGGATTTTCTAGAAAATCTTGAGTAAAAATAACAACAGTGTGAAATATTAGATACTTACGACAGTGTTTGAGGGTCTACATCAATCTTGAGGCTAACACTATGATGGGGCTTAAAGTTACTCTTTAGGGCAAGGATGAGTCCGTGAAGCCCACTAATATTATTAGATTTAATAAGAAGAACCCATGTAAACTTATTGGCCCTCTTTTCTATAATGGCAGGTCTTGGACCTTGAACTTGCTCTCTCGTAAACTTCTTTTCAATTAAATAATCCAGTATTTCTCTCGCCTTAACAGAAGCAGATCTGGCCTGATCTAAAAAACGAGAACTAAAGTAGAGAGCTATCATACGACCATTTGGTGGTAGTTCTAAAATTTCCCTTATCTCTAACTCCCCTTCAAAGAACTCCTTCCATGAATAATTCTTTATTAAGGAAAAGATACCATTTTCAGGAGAAAGTGTTTGGATTAATACTCTTCCACGAGTGGTATGCCTACCTGGTCTACCGCTAACTTGGGTTATTAATTGAAAAGCTTTTTCGTTACTCCTAAAATCTGGGAAGTTTAATTGGGAATCAATTCCTAATATGACAACTAAGTTCACATTTCTAAAGTCATGCCCTTTAGAAAGCATTTGAGTACCAATTAAAATATCGTACTTGCCAGATTCAAAGTCTGATAAGGCCGTTTTAAGTTGTTCGAAATTCTTTATGGCATCTCGATCAAAGCGACCAATTTTAAAAGATGGATTAAAAGCGCTCAGCACTTGTTCTAATCTTTCTGTTCCAAAACCCTTTTGTAATAATTTTAAATTTCCACAACTCGGGCATTGATCAGGATACTTCTGCTTAAAATCACAATACTGACAGCTCAACGCATGATCTCTTTTAAAGTATTTCAAATGACTCGAACAGTTTGGACAGGAAAAGTCTTGACCACATGAGCGGCACTGAATATAGCTAGCGAAGCCGAGTCTATTTACAAAGACGAGTGCCTGCTCACCCTTTTTTACAACTTCATCCAAGGCCTCTAAACTCTTCATGGTGAAGGGCCAAATTTCTTCAGACTTTTCATGCTCACTTCTCACTCTACTATCAATTAATTCAATGATAGGTAGTGGAATATTCTTAGGGCGCTCACTCATTCTAATATATTCACAACTTTCAGATTGGGAAGCATAGTATGTTTCTATCGTTGGCGTCGCCGAACCTAGTACAATAGGAATTTTTAAGTTAGATGAAAGTTTAATAGCAATATCACGGGCATGGTAGGGACAGCGGTCTTCTTGCTTAAAGCTAGTGTCATGCTCCTCATCAACAATAATAAGACCCAGGTCTTTTAAAGGAAGAAATATACTTGAGCGCACGCCAATGAGAACATAGGGCTCATCTGAATCACTAATGAGTTGCCATGTTTTTAATTTCTCGGAATTTGAAATAGATGAATGGTACGAAAGTATTTTTCCAGGTACATGCTCAATCAGCAAGTTTAAGAATTGTGGGGTCAAGTTAATCTCTGGAACTAGAAAAAGAACACTCTTACCTAGCGTGAGTATATTCTTTATTGACTCTAAATAGACTGAGGTTTTTCCAGACCCAGTTACTCCATGCAAGAGTATTTTCTTAAAGTGCCCAGTACTTTGCTTTATCAGCTGTGTTGCTTTTTCTTGAATCTCAGTAAGCTCGTAGCCTAGAGGCTTATTCTTACCTTCATGGGTAGGTACATTTCTAGGTCTCTTCAAAGGCTTTGGCAAAATATCAAAGATGTGTTGCCCGATAGGATAGTGGTAATAGGTGGCAACCCACTTTAGAAACTCTAGATGTTTCTCTTGAAGCTCAAAACTGAGTTCATAATCAGAGGAGACTTCCTTTACTTTACTGGCATCAAGGCCACCTAGGTCCGCAAGCTTCCCAAGCACACAGCCTTTTTCACTTCTCTTACCTAGAGGAACGTAGACGAGCTGGCCAACCTCTAGTTCTCGAGGAGATGAATAAGGTAGGACAGAACCAGCAAATGGAGTGTTAACTGCTATAGAGTAATAGATACTCATTGAATAAGAAATGTCTCCCACAATGGAGCACCTTCACTCTTCTTAGGCATATCTTTTAATATTTTGCGGTACTTCTGAGTCATCGTTTTACTACCTAAGCCTCTATGCCTTAAGCTTAGTGCTCTGATACTTACAATTTCATCAATACTTCTAATTTTCATATGTTTTGGCAACTCATGTGTTCCATCAAAGAGTATGTAGTCGCTAAAGTTCATCTTAAGTGCATTCTCAGGTGGACCAAAGGATAACTTCTCCAAACGAAAAGTCTCACTTGTAAAACTTGCTTCCATTACATCTAGACTGACTTTCCAGTAGAAATCACCAGAATTTTTTTCTAGAGATACGGCAGGATCCTTTTGCATAAAAGGTCTTTTTTTAATAATACCAACTGCCTTTTGCGCTTCGATATCCTTAGGGTTCAGGGGATTTTCCATAGATTCTAATAAAGACTTATCCTTTTTAGTTACTGCCAGATACCTCTTATATTTTTCGTAGAGAGCTTTCTTCTCAGGATCTAGGAGTTGTTTATTAGTCTTAAATACTTTAGATTTCGATAGAAGTAAGGCACTCATCTCCTTACTTCTATTAAGAGCAAATGAAGATAGTAGTGAGTAAAAAAGAGCTTTTCTTTCATTTGATTTTTTAATTTTATTTTTAAGATTAGATATGTAACGAACATCCAGTAAGCTACTACTTCTCATTTTACCACTTGAGTAAATGGCCTGAATAACCTGCACCCTGTCGTACTTATCTACAGAAAGAAGAAACTTAACAAAAAGAGGTATTGGTTTTACTTCTAGTAACTCTGACTCATTAGCAGGCGAGTCTTCAGAGGTCTTCTCCATAATAAGTTCACTCATGTCTCGTATGAAACGGAAATTTACAGTAACTAGAGTCGAAGTAACATCGGCATTATTTCCATTACGAAAGAGTCCTTCTGTCGATGGAATTGCAGCTGTTGCAGATAAGCTCGTTAAACAGAATGAAAGAATTAAAAAAAGTTTACCGTATATCATATTTCCTTACCTTCGCTCTTAGCAGTTCTTCCATGTAGCCCTTAAGCTCTTTATCCCTTAGAGCAAACTCTATTGTTGCTTCTAAATACCCTTTTATACTTCCA
>CALHBL010000322.1 GCA_937930825.1 uncultured Bacteriovoracaceae bacterium | reverse complement strand
AATGAGCCTGCGGAGCAAGAGATAGTCATTCCTCAAGCTCAAGGCGGCCCAGTTCAAGAACACTTTATAATGCCTTATAAAATTATAGGATCTATTGCTCTTGCTCTAATTGCCATCATTGGTCTTATCATGTTCTTTGTTTCTGGGGATGAAGGGACCACTAAGAAAGTGGCCGCACCTGAAATTAGAGAAGAGCCCGTCATCAAGCCAAGCGAAATTAAACCGCAAACGCTAAACGCAGAAACTCCTCTCCAAAATAAAGTCGAAAATACGGCTCCAAGGATTGAAGCAGCACAAGATCTGGAAAAGGCTCAAGCTATTGAAGCTGTAAAGGCGAAAGCCCTTGCTGCTGAAGAAAAGGCAAAAGCTGTCGCTGCTATAAAAGCGAAGGCCCTTGCTGCTGAAGAAAAGGCTAAAGCTGTCGCTGCTATAAAAGCGAAGGCCCTTGCTGCTGAAGAAAAGGCTAAAGCTATCGCGGCCGTAAAGGCGAAGGCCATTGCTGCAGAAAAAGCCAAAGCTATTGCTGCCGCAAAGGTAAAGTTAAAGTTAAAGTTAAATAAGAGTGAAGATAAGACGATTAAAGAAGAAGAAAAGAAGTTCTCTCCCTTAGCTGCTACTCTCTACCGCTTTGATACTCAAATGAGTGAAGAGCGCCAAGCTGAACTCCTCCCCAGTAACTCTAGGGTTGTCCCAACACCTAATAAGCAGAGTATTTTCATTACGGCCACTAAGGGTGACTCTTGGCTGACTTATAAGAGTGACAATAATCAAATTAAGAAGTTCGTCCTTAAGAAGGGACGCTCACTCCTTATCCAAGCGAATGTGGCGAGAGTATTCATAGGTAATCTTGGTGCCCTTAATATATTCCTCAATAATAAACCGCTTAATATATACTCCCAAACAGGTGTTAAAAGTTTAGTCTTTCCTCAAGAGAAATCGAGTAAATTTGTCATGCCGCTTTTCATTTACAATGAAAATGGAGGGGTTCAAACAAGCTCTGACTACCTTAGAAAGAATCCTTAAAGATACTAGGATTGCCAGTCTATTTTCCGGTATAAATGGATTCCAAGGAATAGTGAAAGGAATGCAGGAAAATAGACCGCATAGTATGCTGGCACAGATCCTTTACGTGCTAGACTGATCCCCCCAAAGAAGAGGACGTAGTAACCGACGAGAAAGAAAAGCCCAAGAGGGCCAGAGCTCTTCGTCTTTCCCCTTCCTTTTTTAATACCAAGACTAAAGCCTAAGAATATAAAGAGTAGTACTTGTAGTGGAGTGTTGAAACGACTCCAGTATTCGATTTGACTCTTAGGAAGTCTTCCCAGAATCCCTCTTTTCTCATTTAGTTCAGCTGCGCTTATTTTCTTCTTCTTATCTAATGCTGCTAGCCTATTGACTCTCTTATCTATCACGTCCTTTAGTTCTTTATTAGAGCGCATACTATCTTTTGTCACAAAGCCGGGTAGACTCCCGCCGCTCAAAACAGGAAAGTCATATTCTCTAAATTTAATTTTTTCGACTTTACTTTGCCCTTTCTGTTTAACTATATTTCCGTCTTCTAGCCGTAGACGCAGAGTAGGTGTTCTGAGTTTCCCTGAACTTTGCTTAATCAAGGCGCCTTTCTTAGCAAAGATAACCTGTTCTTCACCTCCCTTTGTCTGGGTTATGAAGACTTCTTTCAATTTATTTCCCCCTGAGTTCACCTCTTCAGCGAAGAGGGTAATATTAGGTATTTCGGTAAAGAACTGCCCAGGCTTAATGTCGGTCATATTCCCCTGAGAAGTTAATTTAATGATCGTGTTTTTGAACTGTGTTTTCGAGTGAGGGATTAAGTTTCTATTTAAAACAAAAATCATGCCCGCAATAAAGAGCCCTAAGGTCAAAAAAGGTAGTAAGAGAGTTCTCTTGGTAAGGCCGAAGGAACGCATAGCAACAACCTCAAAATCTTCTGATAGTTTATTAAGCGTAAAAATTGTCGCAAAGAGAACGGACAGGGGGATGGCCATGGGAAGAAAGGAAATAGCGATATGACCCATGAGCTCAAAGATGAGAGTTGGCTTCACACCCTTTGTTGTCACAATCCTAATCAGGCGAAAGAGCTGAAAAGTCAGAAGAAAAATAACAAAGAAGCCTGTAGAAAAAATAAAGGGCCCAATAAAGTGGGAGCCTAAGTAGCGCTGAATAATGGTGCTGAACGGTAGTATTTTTAACAACTGACTTCCCCAAGAAAAAGAGACTCATAGCAACATGGTTTAGACAATGCCCAAGCCCTCATGTTAGAGTTTCGTGCTTTTAATATTACAGAATGAATAAGTTTTAATAAACGCCTAAATGCATGGGATCTAAAGACTCATGCCTCTTTAAATTCAAGGAGATTTTATGAATATCAAGCTCAATCTCGGTACTACCGAGTGTACTGCCGCTGACGTATGCGTCCTCGCAACATTTAGTAAAACTGAAAAGAAAGGAAAGACTGAGACTTCCACTCCGGTTCTTTCAGGTTGGACTAAAGAATGGAAAGATGCCCTTAACTCTGCTGGAACTAGTAAGAGCTTTACTGGTGCTAAGTCCTCTCAGTTTTCTTTTGATATTAAAGGACAACGATTCTTGGCCTTAGGCCTTGGTGACAAGAAAGACTTTGATGCTGAAACTCTAAGAAGAGTTACTTCAAAGGTTCTTCAGTCTCTTAAGACTAATAAAACACTCTCTCTTAACCTCGATACATTTGCGATCAAAGGCAATCTTGAGTTAAGTGCTTCTGTCATGACTGAAGCCGCTCACTTGGCCCTCTATAGTTTTGATAAGTATCTTAAAGTTAAAGACTCTTTAAATATTAAAACCATCACTCTAGATTCAAAAGCCAAGAAAACTGAAGCAAAGAAAATTCAAAAAGCAATTAAAGACGCTTCCATGGTTAGCGAAAGTGTTAACGTGGCAAGAGACTATGTTAATGAGCCGCCAAATATTTTAAATTCTGAAACTTATGCAAAGAAAGTAGTTGCAGACTGTAAGGGAATCAAAGGCGTAAAAACTAAGGTTCTTGGTAAAGCAGATCTTAAGAAGCACAAAATGGGTATGTTCCTCTCTGTGAATGCTGGATCTGCCTACGCTCCTCAACTTGTTCACTTAACTTACACTCCAACTAAAGTGACAAAGAATACTAAGCATATCGCCTTTGTTGGTAAGGGCCTGACTTTTGATACTGGAGGTTATTCATTGAAGCCAGGTGGATCAATGGTCAATATGAAATTTGATATGGCGGGATCTGCTACTGTCTATGGCGCTTTTAGAGCAATTGCCATGCTTGGGCTTCCGGTAAAAGTATCATGCTTTCTAGGAATGACAGATAATGCTGTTAATGAGCATGCCACAATGCCAGACTCTATCGTCACGGCAAAGAATGGTAAGACTGTAGAGATTCTCAATACTGATGCTGAAGGAAGACTTGTTCTTGGTGACGTTCTTACATATGCCAGTGAGTTCAAGCCCGATAGTATTATTGATGCTGCTACTTTAACTGGAGCTTGCCTCATTGCTCTTGGAACTGAAGTTTGTGGTCTTATGGGTAATGATCCAAAGCTTGCCGAATCCCTTAAAAAGGCCGCAAAAGCAGCTGACGAATATATGTGGGAGCTTCCTATTATTGAAGAGTGGAAGAATGACATGAAATCAAATATCGCCGACCTTAAGAATATCGGTGGTAGCCGCTGGGGTGGAACAGCGAAGGCCGCGGCCTTCCTTGAGAACTTCGTCGGTGAAGGGATTTCTTGGGCCCACCTTGATATTGCTGGCTGCGGGGATAGCCAAGGACACCTTCCTTACTGCCCTAAGAAAGGAGCTTCAGGTACCATCATCAGAACCCTTGTTGAGTACGCTAGAAAATCATAAGAAGTGACTATTAAAGAAAATACGGGGGGGGATCATTCCCCCCTTTTTCATGTGGTTTTAGTTAACCCAGAAATTCCTGGAAATACAGGAAGCATCGGCCGAACCTGCCTGGCCCTAAACGCAAAACTTCACCTCATTCATCCACTAGGTTTTGATCTTAGTGAAAAGTCTGTTAGAAGAGCAGGTCTTGATTATTGGCAGTATGTTGATATTCAAGAGTATGAAAGTTTTGATCAATTCTTAGAACTCAATCCTAATAAAGAGCTGATCTTCTTTTCTGGCCGGGCCGAAAAATCCTACCTCACTGCATCCTATAAGAGAGACTGCGCTCTGGTTTTTGGATGTGAGAGTAAGGGGCTTGCTCAAGAAATCACTCAAGAATTTAAAGACAAGCTCTATAAACTGCCTATTTTAAGTGAGCATATCAGAAGCTTAAACTTAGCAAGTATCGCTACTGCCGCTTCTTACGAGTGCCTCAATCGGATCAGTGAGGCATAAAAAAAGGGCCTATACGGGCCCCTTTTTTATAAACAGAATGTGCCTAAGCCCATCTAATTAGAAATTATATGTCATTGCTACACGTGTAAGAAGATTATCTGTTGAGAAAACACCTTGCTCAGCACTTGCTGTTGCAGCTCGATCACCAGCAGTTGTTCCGATCATGCCATCGATACTCAGCTTTCCAAGGTTAATTGAAGCGCCGGCATTGATATTTGTAGTATTCTCAAAGTTTGCTTTTTTGCCACCAGTATCTGTACCAAATTGTCCTTTAGCGCCTTCCTCACCAATTACACTAAGCGAGTCATAGTTATTATTCTTACGATAGCCCCAAAGTTTTTGAACCACTGAGCCTCGAAGTGTTAGCCATGAAGTAGCCCCATATTCATAACCCACAGTAACAGGAATATAAACATTCTTACCTTCGGCCTTATTGGTGAACTCTAAATCAATTGACTTGCTTCTATACTCTATATTAGTAAAAAGCGTGCCTCTACCAGATTTCTTCGTATGACCGTAACCGACAGCATAGTTTGAAAAGCCGCCTTCAATAGTTCCAGTTTGTCCTCTACCGTTTAAGACAGGAGCTGCAAAACCAGCTGTTGTGCCGCCTGAATCTGTTTGCTCCCAATTAAACTTCTTAAAGAAGCCGTAGATCTTGCCATTATCAGTTATGTTGTAGCCACCGCCAATATGGAAACCAAGCTTACCTTCAAATTGATGGTTAACTTCTCCGTTAAAAGTACCACCAACTGGTGTGAAATCATGATTACTTACAGACTTTGCTTTATTACGAGTAGAGATATTCGCAAAGGCGTCCCATCTATCGGCCTTGAAACCAAATCTAAAGCCATGAGCAATATCTCTCTTGCGAGTTGATTCACTATGGCCACTTGTATAGACAAAGTTTGCACCCCAATCCCCCATTGCAGTCTCGCCCCCGAAGAAGAAGTCCACTTGGTTAGAGGCTCCGTCCAGCATAGAGTCTGCCACTAATCCCTGACTCGCATTTGCCAAAGTTGCTTGAGCAGCATAGGCACTCGTCGCCGCTCCTCTAAGAAAAGTAGAGGTATCTGATGCGTTTCCTAAGTAGACACCATAGACATAATCGCCGTGAGACTTAAGAAAACCACCCTTTGCTTTTGGCTCTGATTCAAAGTCTAAAGTTGAAGAAGATGAGCCGAAAGTTTTACCAACCCCGCCCCACTCTAAAATCATTGAATCTTTATAGTCATGAATACTAGCGGCATTTAAGAAGATATTTCTATTGTCTTCGATATAGTATGAGCCTTCATTATCAGTCTCTTCCATGCCAAGGGCATTGAGTCTTGCAATGGTGGCGTTAGTGGAGACCACTGATCCCATTAATAAAAATGCTAGTGCAGATTTAATCTTGATAGACATTCGTTCTCCTTATTACTGATTGAATACTTATATAAATTGCTATTCTTTATTGTCAGACAAAAGAGCTTTTATCGTCAATATTTAAATGACTGAAATTAATGAAAAGTTAAAGCTAAGCTCCCCTATAAAGTGAAACTTCTCTTATGCATTTAACTTTCTTTATGGAAGTAGCAAACTTTACAGTCAGCTTATTAAAAAGTTTTCATCTCTAATATTAAAGTTAAAGAAAAGTTAAAATAAAAAAGCCCCGCTTATTAGCGGGGCTTCTCTTATGCATTTAATCTTCTTTTGAAATTAGAACCAGTAGTGAACTGCAACCTGAGTCATTAGGTTGTCAGTTGCAAGAACACCTTGTCTATCACCAACAGAACCGCCTGCTCTATTTGCTCCAGTTGTTCCAATCATCCCGTCAACCATTAGCTTACCAAAGTTAAGAGTTGCACCAGCATTTACACCTGTTGAATTACTACGAGTTGAAGAAGTTTCAGTTCCAGTTCCGTTCTTAACTTTTAAAGAGTTAACAAAGAGATTCTGAGTAATTGAGCCTCTAAGAGTTAACCACGAAGTCGCATCTGTCTCAAAACCAACAGTAAGAGGAAGTGCTTTTGTTGAAGCTTCTACTTTAGTCGTAGTATCGGCTCCATCTACATCCTCCGCACTTGTTGATACGTAAGAAAGGTCAGTAAACATTCTAGAAGTTGAAGAAATTTCTTGTGTATGACCTGCGCCAATTGTAAGAACTTTTTGCTCAGTAGTATCAACTACAGCTGTACCACCAGCATTGAATTCAGAACCTTGCTTATTGTAGTCAGCAAAGAAAGTGAAATCCATCCAGTCATAACCAAGACCGACATTTAAAGAACCATCGTCTTCTCTTTTCACACCAGCAGTTGTTGTTCCATCATTCTCTTGCTCATCTTTAATAACATAGTTTACATAGGCATTAAGATCACCCATGACCATACCAAGACCAAGCTCTAGTGTTGATTGCTTCTTCTCAGTTTCTCCAGCAGTTGCTGATTCAGCTGAGCCATTAGCATAATGAACTCTCGCTCCCCACTCTACGCCCATATCTCCACCAAAGAAGAGGTCAAGGTCGTTCGCTCGATCTTGAAGGGTAGTAGCACCATGAGTTCCAATTGTATTGCCACCAAGTGCATCAGCAAACCCAGTAATAGTTACGTTTCTATTTTGATCTGTAACATTTGAACCTAAATAAACACCATAGTTAAAAGATCCAGTGTTCTTAAAGAATCCACCTTCAGCTTGTGGTGTAGTTTCAGAACTTGCGGCAGTAGAAGCAGTTCCCCATTCAGTAACAACATAGTTATTAGCTTGGTTAATACGAGCAGCGTTTCTGAAAACGTTACGAGTATCTTGGATGTAGAAAGATCCGCGATCTTGACCTTGTCCAAGTGCATTCATTCTAGCTTTTGTTGCGAAAGCACTACTTGTTGCAAGAGTTGCAATAGTAGCAAGTACGATTTGTTTTTTCATTAATCTTCTCCTTGAAAAAGATAATTACGTTTGTGTGTGTATAACGTAATCAAAAATTATGTTTATCTAAACTAAACGATAATAGTTAAATCAATTAATAGATGAATTTTCGGCTTGTCCTGCATAAAAGTCAACTCACTCTACAGCGCAATCTTCAAAAAAAAGCTCGATCACCACTGGTTTCAATCGATCTTAGCTAGAGATTTAATGTAATTTCTTGGTGGCGCGACAGTGCGCGCATCATATTACTCAATCCCATGTCGGAATCTACGCAACTATGATCTTTTATTATAGAAGACTCTATAGGTCCGTTAACACTGGCCAATTTTAAGTACGACCAATCGCTCTTAATTTTTTCAAAAGCAGAGTCGTCAACTTTCAGACAGGGAGAAGAATCGCTGAGTTTTATAAACTCTCCAGTAAGGTATTCGTTCTTAACACCAAAAATTTTTTCTAAATTTTTTTTCAAAAGACGTATTTTCTTAGTAATTTCTTCCTCTGTAGTGGCATCTTTGTCCATAAAAGTAACAAACTCTGCCCTTTGATGACCTTCATCTCCCACGCAATTGAACTCTCCAACGAAGTGGCCCCACTCATGGGTATAAGAAAGGGGGATAAAGAGTGTTTCAAACTTATCTGTAACAGGCTTTTCATAATCAAGACGAACATACAGGGCCGCAGGAGACTGAGTTGCTTCACAGAACTGCACAAACTCATCGGATAATTCAGCCTTGTCACTATAGAGCTCAAAGAAGGATTGAGGCCCCTGCGCCCAGTAGAGCTGCTCACAACCCACAACATCCCCATTAGAAACCTTGAGGCTAAAATTGGTAGGCGCTTCACTATCGCTAGCTTCTAGCTTCTCTATTTCAACAACTCTTTGATCAATACGTGCGGCCTCAAGCTCATCAAAGAGCCCTTCTTCATTAAGAAAGGGAAAGACACTTTCAATATTAAAATTGGCCCTCTTTTTAACGAAGAATTCCTCATTCCATAGAAGCTTCTCAGACTTAGCTCGCCCGCCAAAAGGTCTCCACTTTAACTCCTTAAAGAATTCAGAGGGAGCTTCAGTTAGTTTTAGATCAACATCAGGAAAGAGAGTTTGAAACTTACTTATATTAGCTTCACCTCTTAAGGTGCTTGGCCCAAGGGGTGACAGGTCCTGCTCGTTAAAGGCATGAGCACATATGAGCGCAACCTTATCCGCGCCAAACTTCTTATGAAGCTCTTTATAGAGAGCGACACTAAAGAGGTCATCGCCAACAACAAGATGCTGCTTATAGATTTCTTTAGACTGTTGGTTCTCTTCTTTCTTAAGACTTAGTAGATTGAATCCCGACGACATAATGGCCTAACTCCTGATCATTGCTATACGTTTGATCAGGATAGTACCTAAAGTAGCCGAGTCTTGGCAAAAGGATTATTTGACGACGAGCTTATCACCCGCTCTAATGCGCCGATTTTTAAGAATATGGTAATTTGAAACAATAATAGTATCTAAGTTGGCCCCCGTTTTTCTGGCCACTGTCCATAGGGAATCACCTTTTCTCACAGTATAGTAACTACTGGGCCTAGCAATTTTACGGCCTCGCCGCAAGGCCTTACTAATTCTCTTTCTCCATGCTCGCCTTACTCTTACAACCTTTCTTGGTCTCTCATAGAGATCAGCATACATATTGGCCTTGATGCTCTGACCATCTCTAAAAGGAAGCGTGACAGTGTCACCTTTTTTTAACTGGCGGCCTAGAGGAAAATCATTCAACCACGAAAGAACTTTCTTATCTTTTATTTTAAATTTTCTCGCCACATCAGACACATAAGTTCTCTTGCCTCTAACTAAGTATTTTTTGAAGTCTGTTGCTACGAGATCATCAAGGCTAGCACTACAGCAAATATCAAATTCCTTCCTCTTCCCTACCGGTACTCTAACTTGATAAGTTCCCGATAGAGGTGGAGTGAACCAACGGAGGATTTCAGGATTTAAGCGTTGCAGCTCAGAGAACTCAACTTCTAAAAGCTGGGCAACTTTAAAGAGATCCGTTCCAGGGCCAACAGCAACTTCTTCAAAGTCCAGTGGCTCATGAAAATCAATATCTTCAAAACCAAAAGTTTTTAGGTTCTTACCAATAATGGCCAACGCCATAATCTTAGGAACGTAGTTCTTAGTTTCTGGTTTAAGATAGCGCCCTTTTCTTAAGCGCCAAAAGTTCTCAGTCTTATAGCGACGAATCGCCTTACCTATCTTGCCTTCTCCAGCATTATAAGCGGCAGCCGCCAGCTCCCAGGAGCCAAACTCTTTATTAAGTTTCTTGAGATAATTAGCGGCCGCAATTGTTGCCTTAATCGGATCTCTTCTTTCATCAATAAACCAATCTATTTTTAGACCGAAGCGCTTACCGGTATAAGGCATGAACTGCCACGGGCCAACTGCTCTGGCCCAGGACTTAGCTTTGTTTTGAAAACCACTTTCGGCCATGGCGAGAAAAATTAAATCTCTTGGCAGGCCGTGCTCTTCTAAAATTTTTCCAAGAATAGGTGCGTAGCGACCAGCTCGGGCACCATATCTTTCAAAGAAGCCTCTTCCTCTATTAAGAAAGTACTTCATCCACTTCTTAACAGCGGCGTTATAAACCACAGGAAAATCAAAGTAGTAATTCTCCAAGTTTAAGTGCTCAGCACCATAGAGAAAGAAAGTCTTCCTAGAGTGATTATTGGGCTCACTTATTTGCGAGGAGCCAACGATAACTGACTTATCAGTATGAAGCTGTGCTTGCCTGGCCGCTTCTAATGCCTTTTGACGAATCTCAGAGGTAACAACAACCTCTTCTTCGGGCTTCACTTCTTCAGCTAAAAGATTCTCTTCATTATTCTGAGTGCCGACATCTGTTCTGGCGCACGAAGCGAATCCTAATAAACAGATCAATATGCTGATTCTATATAAACTGAGTTTCATCAAATTTGACCTTCCTCTTGGGTCCCAATCTTTCAAATAAAGCCTTGGGAATCTCTTCTCAATTCTCCCCCAGTAACCTAACCGAGGTCAATTGGGGCACTAAGTATCCTATAGTTGCAAACCTAAGTCTTTAAAAATAGGGCAATACCATTGTCAATTCTTATACAGAAGAACAATAATCTAAGTCTTAACTTCATTTTTATCTAGCAGTGAGTCTACAACAATAGTTCCAACGGCGTCGCCAAAGACATTAACTGTTGTTCTAAACATATCTAAAATTCGATCCACCGCAAGAATCAGGCCTATTCCTTCAAGAGGTAGACCCACAGCTCCAAGTACAATACTCATCGTAATAAGACCAGCGCCTGGAATGGCAGCAGCACCTATGGCCGCAAGAGAGGCGGTCATAAAAATAATAATCTGGCTGGATAAGCTGAGCTCAATCCCATAGGCCTGTGCAATGAAAATGGCCGCAACAGACTCGTAAAGGGCCGTACCATCCATATTAATTGTTGCTCCTAGGGGAAGAACAAACTTGGCCGTCTCTTCTCTTACACCTAAATTCTCTTGGACAGTTGCCATCGTAATGGGAAGAGTTGCAGCAGAAGAGGAGGTCGAAAAAGCAGTCAGCAAGGGAGCAGATAAGCTCTTAAGAATAAAAAGGGGGGACTTCTTTAAGCGAACAGAGGCCACAAACATAAGAAAAATAGAGTGGCACAGCAGGCCTACAAGTACCGTCAGCATATACTTACTTAGTGAGCTAACAGCATTAAAGCCAGAGCGTGCCATGACATCGATCATAAGGGCAAAGATACCAAAAGGCGCTAACCTCATCACCCCATGGGTAAGCTTAAGTGAGATCTCCTCAATAGAGCCCATTAAGTCTGAAAAAGGTTTCGCTTTTTCTCGATGATAGAGGGAAACAATACCTATCAAAATGGCGAAGACAATGATTTGTAAAACTTTGGCATCGGCCAGTGCTGCAGCAGGATTACTTGGTATCGCATCTACCACTACTCCTAGGATTGTTGTAAAGAGCCCATTTTGAGAGCTCACTTTCGAGGCCATATCTCCAGATAATTGACTAAGCCCTGCAGAGCCCAGCTCAGCACCAATCCCTGGGTTGATAAGATTAACAAGGATAAGGCCAAAGAAGACCGCTATTGCTGTTGTTACAAAATAGTAACCTAGGGCCTTCCTTCCCATTGATCCCAGGGTCTCCGGCGTTCCAAGATTCGTCATTGCCATATAGATCGAAGAAAAAACGAGGGGAACAATGACCATTTTGAGGAGCTTTATAAAAATGGTGCCAATTGGTGCTACATACTTGGAGTAGTCGCCCATCTGAGTAAAGTGAAGAATTAGCCCTATAACCAGCCCAGCGACCATAGCTACGCCGATTTTCCTCGCTTCCTTCTTCGATGCTTCGTCCTGCATGTATTGCCCCTTCCAAGTGCATTGCGCTTTTATGCTTTAAAATAATTTTATCTAGTGTAATTCATGCGGTGGCTTAACAGTATGCAAAAGACTCTTTTTATTCTCTTCTTTTTGACCTTAAGTTTGGCTTCAACCAAACCTTTAGCTCAAGTATCTCCACCGAACTACAACTTTAGCCTCGATACCCTGGCACTCTTCTTCCCTGGGGCAAAGCTTGAAGCTATTAATAAGAAGTGGGGCAAAGGTGAACTTGCCTTTGATAAGGGAGAGAGTAAGATTTATAAATTCTCTATCACGCATATTCGCTATAAATTTCCCGTTTTCGTACACATCTTTAAAGGCGAATCTCTCTCTTTCTTTGCTCGCCTACCGACTTACTTTCTTCATAACGTCTTTCACCAGAGCTTAATAAACCGCTTCAAGAAGCAAGATGAATATTCTAAGGTTCAAAATACTGGAAT
>CALHBL010000321.1 GCA_937930825.1 uncultured Bacteriovoracaceae bacterium | reverse complement strand
TTATATCAATTAGGTAAATTAAACATAGGTCTCGCATATCTTGCCTTGTGAGATATGCAGTACGTGCACCACTTTTCTGAATACCTCCTTTTTCCCCATTTGAGAAACCACAAGAGCATGGCACATAAATAAGAGAAAAATAGTGTCACAGGAGCCCCGACCGATTTAGTCGGGGTCACAAAAGTCTCTCTCCCCCTCCATCTCCTAAGAAATAACCTTAGTAGGCCGGCATCAGTCTTGCTCTTTATAAGGTGCAGGGTGTAGTGGTCATCCTTTTCAAGGAGGAATAAATGACCAGAACGATTGGACTCTTGGTTTGCTTTTTGATTTTGCCCCACCTTATAGTTGTTATTCTGAAGTGGCATTACCGAGAATAGCTAAGAGTAATTAAAGGTGGCCGAAACTTTGAGGAGTAGGTCATTTTAAAGGATGAGAAGTCTCATCAGCTTGCCCCATCCCCTTAAGCGAATTCATTTCCAAGAAAGCTAAGACAAAGGCCGGATATTTGAATTATGAATTGGCCCAGGGGGTCGACTTGCCTATAACACCTTTTAAATAAGTAAGATGACTAAAGCGAGATGCTTCTAAACCGGTAGTGAGATAGAGGTTGTAGAAGCCAAGGTCGAAGAGCTCTTTTGCAATATTTTCTCCTAGAACCCCATCAGAGAGATTAGAGTCTAAGTAGAATATTGCCTCCTTTTCTAATAGTGCTAAATTTTCAAAGAGTTCTTCTCTCGTTTTAAATATTTTAAGATCCTTTGAGTTTGCTTTCGCACTAATTCTCCAGTTCAAACGAACAAGTTCATCATCATCGAGGAGAATAGAGACAGTGGAAATATGAATAGGAAGTGTGAGCAGATTCTCTTTAGGTAAAATTTTAATTTTTAAATTATGACACTCTCTTAACACATCAGGATCTTTACTATGCCCAGTAACAAGTACGGATCTATCTGAAATATTCAATTCTTGAATTAGCTTTAATCCAGTTTCATCACTAGTCGAAAAATTCTGATCCATTAAGTAGTA
Organism: uncultured Bacteriovoracaceae bacterium; assembly: GCA_937930825.1. GTDB lineage: Bacteria > Bdellovibrionota > Bacteriovoracia > Bacteriovoracales > Bacteriovoracaceae. The sequence continues at coordinate 2,483 of CALHBL010000321.1, read as the reverse complement.
GTCTGCCTTATTGCCTATCTTCCACTTTTTAAAATCTAGAGGATTTTTAAAGTGAAAGAGCTCTACTGACCTATTCAAAAGTCTAGTCTTCCAAATATCATGAATACTTTGATCATCATCAATAACCGCAACACGTGATAATGAGTTAAAATAGATTTCTTGAATATAGTCTGAACTCTTAAGAAAAATTGTAAACTTACTCCCAACTCCTTCTTCAGATTCTATTACTAAGCTTCCTCCAACAGCTTCGAGAGTTTTCTTAGCATGATATATCCCCATCCCCGTTCCATTCACTTTTCCGTGACTTTCCCCAAGATTTCCAAGCTTATTGATCACTTCTTTTGGAATACCTTTACCATTATCAATAATAGCTATCCCTACGCTTCCTCGCTCTTCAGAAGAGATTATAACCGAAATCTCACCTTTTTGACCTTCAATCGCTTCAATGGAATTATTAAGAAGGTTGGAGAGCATCCTTTTAAATTCTAATTCGCAGAGTTCACAAATTAAATCAGAGCAACTTTTATCAATAGTAATACCTATCTCAATATCTCGGCCTTCTAGCTCTATTCTTTTTTCTAATACAATGTCTCTAACAAGCGCACTGATTAAATAGGAACCATTTAAGCTAGGTATTTCGTGTTGCTCTTTTTTCTTGAGGAGATCATCAGCAATACTGTGAATACGCTTAACTGAGTTCTTAACCAAAACTCGCTTCTCATCCGTAAGCTTAGCATCATCTAATAATAGAATATCAAGGGCCGACAAAGGTGACCTAATATCATGGGCGACTTGGTCAGCAAGAATAGCAATTTTCTTTTGTTTTTCTAACTCAAATAAATTCATCTGTTTTTCTAGAGAAGATTTTTTGAATTTTAGAATTAATGGAAAAAAGAAGAAAAGAATAAGTAAGTATACACAAAGCACCATCAGAAGATTATTTAAGGGGGAGTAAGAGAAAATGGCAACACCATTAAATCGCCCCTGCACAACATTGGTAAAGAGTTTCATTTTGATAGGAATTGATAAGCGAGAACTGCTTCCCATCATGATAAAGACTTCGCCCTTTTGTCTTTTTATAAGAATTTCTTCAAAAGAGTTATTCAGTAAATTCTTCATCTGAAAAACTAACTCCCTCTTTTCCACAGAGTTAAATGAACGCTGAATGAAAGGATAGTAATTTTTAACCTGCTTTGATTTAGAATTATACTCAACAAATAAAGAGGTCATACAGACCAAGACAATGGTTACTAGTGAGACAACAAGAGAGGCAATATTAAATTGCCTACTTAAATAGTGGTACTCATCACTTTCTAAGTAAGTATCCTTTAACCTATTGGATGAGGTAGTTTCGACCACATTTTCTCCTCACCTGCATAATCAATAAGCCTATTCTGATTCAAGGAATCTTTTTGAACCTGACCAAAGAATAATTTCTGAGTACTCTTTGAAAGTGCTCTATAATAATAGAGAGGAAGGCCATGAAATAGGCTAAGCTGCTCATGCTCTTTCCAATTTAATTCTTCAACCGAAATTGAGATATCCCTTACGGCCCGAACCTTATCAGAATAGTAGAAATGCTTGCTCGCCTTCTTTGCAAAATCAATATTTCGAGCTAGCGACTGCTGATCCTGAACCGAAGTAAAGCTAAGGCCATTAAATTGATCAATTGTTAACGCCTCAGAGAAATTAGCAATTTGATAATGAATAATATTAGGAATCGCCTCTTTAAAGGCGCCCTCTAAAGAATAAGAAATAGAATTTGAGCACTTTGCGGTCAGGTTCATCCCAAAGGGTACTTTCGCCTCAAGGCCTGTTGTGACTAAGATAACGGTGTGCTTAGCATCTTGCGTTTTCCTATAGTAGAAATCGAGTTTTACATTATATTCGTCAACTTGGGCCATTACACTTTGGAATTTAGAAAAAAGTTCACTTAAATATATTGAGTCAATCTTTTGGAAGCCCACTTTTCCATAGTAGTGACAAAGAACGATATCCCTTTCTAAGAGTTCATTTATGGCAAACTCTTGCGCCGCAAGGGGGTTGGTATGCCCTGCAATACCGTTTGATGTCTTAAAATTACCGAAGTAGACCACTCCTCTTTCCAAGGCCTCTACAGCAGCTACTTTTAGGGCATGGTCAGCATCTAGAGACAAGCTTCTTCCCACAAAGTTCAGACCTTCCCTTTTAAAAGAGACTTCAATATCGAAGTATTTAGATCCTATTTTCTTGGGCCAATCAAAATGCTTAATTTTGATATCTTTATTCTTTAAGACTTCGTAGAGTTCTTTCATCACAACCTCTCTTAAGGGTTATAGCGAAAGCGCCAAAAAGGCGTATCAGCAAAGAGTTCAGACTTCTCGATGTGCCACTGCTTGCTTGAGATAATAAAGTAACTCTCATAAGCGATGGGGATCACTCTGCCTTCCATGAGAATATCAAAGTGCAGATCTTGTAGTAATTGATTCTTGGCTTCCTTATCT
>CALHBL010000320.1 GCA_937930825.1 uncultured Bacteriovoracaceae bacterium | reverse complement strand
ATCTTTATTAGATTTTAAGGCGTCTTTACAGGATTGATCATTCTTACAGGCCTTATACTCAGCGGTAAAAGCATCGAGTCTTGATAAGCAAGATTCCTTTTCACTGCCGGAGAGATCGTTACAGCGATTAAGCTCAGTCTTGTATTCATCCTTACTTGTTAGAAGGTCAGCTTTACAACTAGCATTACTACCACAGGCTTCGTAGCTGGCAACAAAATCATCTAAGTTACTTAAGCAGCTATCACGCTCAGAACCACTTAAAGCATAGCAACTATTAAGCTCTTGTTGATAGCGGTCTCTATCGGCCATAAGGGCATCAATACAAGATTGATCCTCTTGGCAGGCATTTAACTTAGTAATGAAACTTTGAAGTTTTTCGTGGCAGTCTGTTTTCTCACTACCAGAGAGAGCATCACATTTTGCAGTCTCTGCTAAGTATTCATTCTTTTGTTGATGAAGTTCATCGATACAACTTTGATCATCACCACAGGCAGTAATCTTTGCTTTAAAAGCTTCAAGATCGCTTAGGCATTTACTTTTTTCAGAGTTCGGTAGGGCCTCACATCTTGCGATTTCTGCTAAGTATTCGTTCTTACTTTGTTTTAATTTATCTTTACAGGCCTGATCACTTCCGCAGGCATTGAACTTTGCGAGGTACTCATCAAGATCACTTAAGCACTTTGATTTCTCTGCACCTGTTTTCTCATTACAGCTATTAAGTTGATTTTGATACTCAGCGCGATCGCTTGCCAGTGTTGCAATACAGCTCTTGTCATTATTACAGGCGCGATAGGCAGCAAGGTAATTAGAGAGCATGGTATGGCATTTTTCTTTTTCAGTACTTGATTGAATCGCCTCACATCTATTGTACTCAGCAGTGTACTCACTTCTTTGGGCCCGTAAGTCATCTTTACAGGCTTGATCACTTCCACATGCTGAATATTGAGTAACAAAGAGCTCAAGTCTCTCTAAACACGATTGGGCATCAGAAGAAGAAAGAGTATTACAGCGAGTCTCTTCACTCAAATATTCTTCTCGGTCTCTATTGAGATTATTCTTACAAGTGATGCTGCTGCCACAAGCTTGGTATTGGGCGACAAATTTATCAAGTCTTGCAACACACTGGCCTCTTGCTGGCTCTGACTTTATTAGGCAGGCATCTTTTTCTTGTTGGTAGTTATTCTTATCAGCAACCAATTGCTCTTTACAGGCGGTATCTGAGCCGCAAGCCTTGTAAGCAGCGACATACTTATCTAAGCTTTCAAAACAGGCCGCTCTTTGTGCTGGGGCTTCACTTTCACAGCTTGCTAGTTCGGCCTGATAAGCTGAACGATTACTCTCTAGCTCTGCTATACAGGATTGTGAAGTTCCACAGGCTTTATACTCGCTGACATAGGCATCAAGTTGACTAAAGCAGCGTTGCTTTTCATCTACAGGCTTAGCTTCACAAATTTTCGATTCAGCAATATATTCGCTCTTTTGAGCATTGAGTTTATCTTTGCAAGACTGATCACTTCCACAAGCTTTGTATTCGGTAGTAAAGGTTTCAAGGTTGCTAAGGCATGTTGCTGCCTCTGCTGGTACTAGGCTTTGACAACGCTGCTTTTCCGCTAAGTACTGATCTTTATCAGCAATATGACCATCAATACAACTTTGATTACTACCACAAGCTTTTATATTCGCAGTAAATTGCTCTAAGTCAGTTAAGCATTGTGTTTTTTCCGAAGAGGGCAGTGCCTCACATCTGGTTCTCTCTGCCGTATAGTCTCTTTGCTGGGCCTTCAGATTATTCTCACAGGCCGAACTACCATCACATGCTTTATAGCTAGCAAGAAAATCAGCGATGTTTTTCTGACAAGTTTCTTTTTCTGGAGAACTTAAGGAGAGGCATTTCGTTTCTTCTGACTTAATAAGGTTCTTATCGGCTATCAGAGCATCTCTACAAGCTTGATTTGAGCAAGCATTAACTTTCTCAGCAAAGAAATCAAGATTTTCTAGGCATTGAGTCTTTGGTGTTTCAGCCATTGCTTGGCAGCGGTTAAATTCGGTTTGATATTCAACTCTATTACCTTCAAGAGATTCTTCACAACTTTTAACGCCATCACAGGCCTGAAAGCTACTAATGTAGCTGTCAAGTCGACCCATGCAACTGTCTCTTTCAGTGCTTGTCGGGAGGGCCTGACAGCTTGCCTTTTCTGAGTTGTATTGATCTTTTTGAGCAATTAATTTATCTTCGCAGGCCTTATTAGAGTTACAGGCCTTATACTTAGTTGTGAATTGACTAAGATTTGAAAGACAGCTGGCCTGTGAAGTTTGATCAGGAATGGCCATGCAGTTATTGTATTCATTCTGATAAGATGTTCGATCACTCTCAAGTTTGTCTTTACAGGCCTGATCTTCACCACAAGATTTATAACTAGCGGTATAATCATTTAGGCGGGTAAGGCAACTGGCCGATTGACTAGGAGGGAGTGACTCGCACCTTGTGAGCTCAGCAGTATATTGATCTTTCTCAGCAATTTTTTGATTTTTACAAGATTGAACATTACCACAAGCGAGGTACTCATCGAGGAAACTCTCTAATCTTTGATGGCACGCAGTTTTATCAGCTCCTGTTTTAGCGTCACACTTATTGGCCTCTGCTGTATAGAGATCCTTGTCAGCAATGAGGGCGTCTTTACAGGCCTGATCACTACAGGCATTGTAGCTGGCCGTGAATTCATCAAGGCGAGTAAGACAACTCGTCTTTTGAGTTCCGCTTTTGGCCTCACACTTAGCAACCTCTTGTCTATAAGCTGTTCTCTCTGCTTTAAGCTGATTTTCACAAGTTGTATTTCCACTACAAGAATTAAATGCCGTAACAAACTTTGAAAGATCTGATTGGCACTGTGAATTCTTCGGTGAGGGGAGACCCTCACATCTTGAAAGTTCACTCTTATACTCTATTCTTTGGGCATCTAGTTTTTCTTCACAGACTACTGATCCAGCACAAGCTTCGTAACTTGCGACGTAATTATTGAGTATATTGTGGCATTCTGTTTTATAAGGATTAACTTTCTTATTACAGTTATTTTTTTCTTCCTTAAGTAGGTCTCGTTGTCCTTCGAGCTTATTCTTGCAGGCCTGATCAGAACAGGCGAGATAGCGGTCTACATATTGGTCAAGTTGGTTTAAACAGTCTTGATTACTTCCACATGACTTAGCTTCTGTTGTATAGGTGACTAGGTATTTATCAAGGTCTTCCTTACATTTAACTCTTTCGTCGTAGCTAGGGTTCTTATTACATTCTAATGAACCTCCAACAAGCCAGTTTTGCTGTTTTTGTCCAAAGCAAAACTCATAAGTGCAATTCCATGTTTGAGAACTATTCTGGCAGGCTTGGGCCTTTGACTTTAAAGGGTCTCCCTGTTGATAGCCACACAAACTAAAGGCATTACTTGAGTAGAAAGTAATGAATAGGGTAGTGATGATGTAGACTAGCTTTGCCATATAGGCCCTCGTTTCAGTAACATTATAGTAATCCTCTACTTATTCTATCGTTCTTCATGCTTATTTCTCTTACCTTTGAGAGCAAGAGCCTTTAGTTTCAATGGGATAGAGCTTTACGCTCCACCTATGAGGCAAAAATCACTGCCCAAAAAATGAGACTATACCTATTTGCTTGGCCCTTCTAAAATAGAGAGACTAATAAGAGTATTCTCTCTAGACTTATCGAGAGAATTTGAAAAAAGTTGAGTAAAATAATATGAAATCTCTAATGTTTCAGTGCCTTTTCCTCTTTTTATTTAGTTGTGTCGGGGAATCAGATAGTTATGAGCCTTCTGTAGATGATGGAACCTATACAGGCTCAATGACAGTCTATGATGGCCCGGGAATGGCCAGTGACTTTGTGGACCGTACTTGTCCAGAAGTTTATGCAACCCTTGTTATTGCTGATGGGAATGTGGTTCTTACCGCCAATGATAACTACCCCAACTATGGCCATGCTCCGGGGGTCGTTACTTCACATGTGGCAAGTGGAAGCACTTTTAAGAATAATAAGTTTAGGCTAGAGACAGGTTGGGCCATTGAAGAAACGGATACACAACTTGAAGATTTAATGAATTTAAATATCTGTGGGGCAACTCCTCCTAGCTCCCCAGGGGACACATCCACTGGCGGACGAGGAGGTCTAAAGGAATTTGCCTTAAAGGTGGATGAGCCTGGTTTTATAGGGGAGTATGGAGAAGGTATTGCAAGGGGTTCTCTTTGGTATGGGGTACGCTGCACGGATGGAAAATTCATCCCCATTTGCCTCTACTTTATGAATCTTACAAAGCAGTAGCTTAGAAATTGTAGACGAACTCCAGAGCGCTGTTGTCGTTATCGCGCCATATTCCAAAATTTGACAGATCACTTCCGTCATAGGATTCATACTTGAAGCGCCATTGGGATTTTCCTGAATTATAGTTGAAGCCAATTATTTTTGCAGATCCATCATTCTTATTATCAAAGTGAAAGTCATAATTGATTGAGAATGTATCACTAATATTAAATATAATAGTCCCTAGTATCGAATTTTGATAGATACGCGAGCCAATTGAGCTGAGGGCATAGAAAGGCCGCGTTTGAGCGCTCTTTAATTTCTCTGCTCCATATTCAACGATAGTGTCTATTGAGTTTAGCCCTATCTTCTTTGGCCAATTATCCATGGTATAGCGAAAGCCAATCATAGTCGCCATAAAGGAGTCATCTTTTCCACCTTCAGCATTTTGATTTAAAATTTCACCATGGAGTTCAAGTGCACCAAGGGTCGTTGAGAAGCCCATGCTGAAAAAAGTGATAGGCACATACTCTTGGACTAGAGTGAAGTTTGGGACATTATTTATCACCGCTATATCATTCCTAATGACAGGATTTGAGTTAGGCCCATTGAAGAAAGCAAAGAGCCAGTCCGTGCCAAAGTAAGTACCTTCTAGCTTGAGAAATATCTGCTTGGTTTTCGGGGAGACCCCACTAGGGAATTCTTGTTCAAGTTTAAAGTCAATATCAGAGTAAAGAGTTGTCCATCTACTATTTTGAGTGGGAGATTTATTGGGGACAATTGTTGGTAGAAGAATTCCTGTCAGTGTCCAATCCTCTAGGTAGTAGTCTATTGAGAGGATGAAATTACCTAAGAACTGAGGAGAAGTTGGAACAGTCACATCTGTTGCTGAGATGCTATCAGTAGGGGAGAAGACCATTCCCTTGCCTTGTTTAATAATTTTCTTTCCGAATTGTATATCAAACTTCGTTGTTGAATAGGTGTAATAGAGCTCATTGAGATGAATGAAATTCCTTTGACTTGATCGTAATTTCAAAGTGTCACCAAGACCATTGTAGACATTCTTTCTATTACTCGCTTCCAGCCAACCGGAGAAAGTGAGGTTTTCAGAATCACTGAGAGGGAATTTATTTCCCAGATTAAGTCTTATATCTTGATGAAAACCTGTTTCGTCAACAAGGCCAATATCAGTTCTTGGGGAAGCCGTGTAAAGTGTAGATTTGGAGAAGAATGTAAAATCAAAACTTTTAAAGAATCCCTCTTTTTCTGCCTTACCTTCGGCAATATTATTTGGAAGATCAGGAATGACATCTACTTTATCTAGACGAACACCAATATTATTCTTGAGTTTTCTTTTCTCGGTGGTGGACTTTACATCGACTTCTAGTCCAAAGATATCTTCAGCTTCACTTTGGTTCCCCTCAGTAAAAAGGGATTCCATGTCACTTTGCTCAGCTGGAGACTCTGTCTTTTCAATGAGATCTTCTCCAAAGATAGAAGCGGCTTCACTTAGTCCTTCACTCTCAAAGAGGCCTGAACCATCTGAAGAAGATGCCTCATCAGGGCCTTTTTCTTCGATAGATTCTCCCTTAGTCTTTTTTTCAGTATTTTTCTTTAAACGATAGACAGCGCGATTGTTAGAGAGGTTACTTGTAATGAGTTCAAGTTGACCATTTCCTATTTGAATATCACTGTGATTACTTTTGTTTCTTCTTTTAAATTTATAAATTCTTCCCTCTCCAATTTTTCTAAAATAGAAGCGTTTGTTCTTGATGACAGCATCAAAAGCAGGAGAGGTGTAATATACACCAATAGATTTTCCAGAGATAAAGAGATTTGGTTTTCCTATTCCATCATATGTATAGCGAAGTGAGCCCTGGAGAAGTCGTAGGAAGAAGCGACTTTTATTGTGTTGTTATCACCTAATTTGATATCAATTTCAGACTTATTTCTAGTGACTAAACTAAGCCTTTGAGATATTTGATCGCCTCTATTAAGGTACTGGATCGTTTGATTAAAATTGCCATAAGCGATGACTCTACCCCGTACTCTTTGAACTACACCTGTCTTATATTTAACCTCATTTCTTCTATAGCTTTGAGCATTGCTATTATAAGAGCACAAAAACAAAATAAAAATTTTGAGAAAGAATAATTTCAATAGATTGGTGTAGTTCAAGTTATCTTTAATAATTTACTTTATATGCATTTCTTTTTCGAGGTAGCGTTTAGTGAAGACAATGTCCTTAATTGGCTTATTGAGCTCTCTCTTTTTGACCTTGATAAAAGTCTTCTGGATTGTATGGCGGTCCATAATAGCAAGATTAGGTCTCCATAGTTTTCCTGATTTTTCCCAGTTTGCATACTCGGCCGTTTTAAGTTTCTCTCCTTTAAGGTTATAGAAAATAATTTTCAAAGTGATTAAGTCTTTAGTATCTACGAGTAACATTCGCTTGGAATAACCTATGTTTCGTTCTTCTTGCTCACTTATAGGCTTTGCTTCAATAACATAGCACTTAGATTTTCCCTTTTGGCATTTAATCGTCTGCTGACATGTGTATTTATTCTTCTTTAATGATTCTCCATCTAGGTCAGCATAAGTAAAATCGGTACCCATGAAATAGTTCTTCTTACTACCGCTAGCTATACGCTGTAATTTCTTTAACTCAGGAACATAGAGCCATTGATTTTCTTCACTCTTTTGTTTCCAACTGAGAAGCCCGGCCCCTTTAATATTCGCTGGGCTGAGAAAGTAGAGTACTGATTTTGAGTCGTCGCCTGTGCCTTTGATCATATAGCGTTTTAAGTTTCGCTTTTGCTTCTTAGAGGTTTTAGAGTCAATGATAACAATCTCTTGTGACTCTTCTTCTGACTTAGCTGATTGAACTTTATTCTGTTCTTCCATGATTTTTTGACCGGGTTTATCACAAGCTGCAAAGAGAGAGTCATGCGCAAAGGCAAAAACAAAGGCGAGTAGTAGATTAGTTGTCTTCAAGGAAATCTCCAGTTTTTAAGTAATGTTAACTACTTAAATTATGGCAAATTTTTGAGAAAATTCTAGGAGAAAGATGACTTATTTTCTTAAGATTAATTTTTACTAAGATTGAGGATTCAGTTAGGGATAAATGAGGTTTTTTTACAAGAGAACCAACTTTGATCTCTGAGCATGATCCTTTAATTATAGAGTAAATAAAACCATTATTGTCAGTCTCCTCTCTTTCATTTTCAAGACTTGTGAAGTCTTTGATGATGAGTTCTCCTGCGGGGTAAGATTTCATATCTGAGTGTTCTAGTACATGATAGATGTCACTCATACTCAAGTCATAGAATAGAGAAGATTTTATGAGTAGATTAGGTTCAATAAGGTGTTGTAGTCCCATTTCCTTTTGTTTACTTAAGCCCATCCAAGTTAAGACCGCAGGACCAATGTAGAGGTCAGAAAATACAGCAAGCAAGAGAACAAATGCTGAGAGGATTCCAAACTGCATGAGAGGGACATAGCGAGCAAAGCTAAAGCACAGAAAGGATAAGGATAGGGAAAGAGAAGTTGTTAGTATGGGAACAACTTCTTC
>CALHBL010000319.1 GCA_937930825.1 uncultured Bacteriovoracaceae bacterium | reverse complement strand
ATGATCAAGATGCTGAAAGGAAATAGTAACTTTCATAAATAACTCTCCCTAGAGTAAATTTGAGAAGATGTATACTTCTCTTCGTTTAATGCATAACTCTTATTCGTTCTTTTCTGCCTATTTATTTAATCTTTCTTTTAGAAGAAGAGAGAACTCCAAGTGTTTCTCTATACTTGGCCACAGTTCTTCTTGCTATTTTCACATCATCCCTACTGAGAAGCTCGGCTATTTTTTGGTCAGACAGAGGCTTCTTTGGACTCTCATTAGCAATAAGCTCTTTAATTTTTAATTTCAGAACCTCACTAGAAACATCCATACCCCCATTCTTTCCACCGACTCCGGTATTAAAGAAGTACTTCAATTCAAAGAGTCCGATTGGTGTATGCATATACTTATTTGTCGTCACACGTGAAACTGTTGACTCATGCATACCGATCTCGTTAGCAATATCCTTAAGAATCATTGGTTTAAGATGCTTTGGACCCATTTTAAAGAAGTCCTGTTGTTGAGCAACAATGGCCTTCGAAACTTTATAAATTGTCCGTTGACGATTTTGAATAGATTTAATTAACCAAAGAGCATTACGAAGCTTCTCTTGAACATACTCTTGAGCTTCTTTGCCGCCTTTAGTATCACCACCTCCGGCCAACATTTTTTGATAGAGCTGGGAAATCTTCAATCGCGGAACTCCGTCATCATTTACTTTAACAACAAACTCGCCGCCGACATTCACAACGTAGATATCAGGTACTACATAGTGAATTTCACCAGGAGAAATAAGTCGCCCTGGCTTAGGGTGGAAGTTCTTAAGAAGCATGGCCGTATCCAGCACCTGCTCTCTTTCCACACCAAGTGTCTTAGCTATTTTTTCAAAATCCTTATTCTGAAGATCCACCAAGTGATCCCGAATAATCTTTTCAAGTAAGGGGCTTCTTTCTTCCGCAATTCTCGCTTGAGAGAGTAAGCAGTCTGTTAAGCTTTCACTTCCACAACCAACAGGGTCTAAGTTTTTTACAACTTTCCAAATATCTTCAGCACTTTCACGCTTCAATTCTGTTGTTGCCATTATCTCGTCAAAAGGAAGAGAGAGGTAACCATCGTCATTGATACTGTGAATGATCTCTATCGCAAATTCTAACTCTAACTCACCAAGGTCTTCCATTCTCAATTGCCACTCAAGGTGCTCAGCAAGAGTCTGACCTTTGGAGACAATATTTTCATAGTTTGGCTGCTCTTCTGAATGGTCAGCCGTTGCCATATTCGGGGTACTGGATGTCGAGTTATAAGTTTCAATATAAGACTGCCAGTCAAATTCATCTTTACCAACTGGGCCATCTTCTTGAAAGCTATCCGATGTAGCTTCTTTATTCTGCATTTCAAGTCGTTCTTCTTTAGCTTTACTATCACCATCTGCTTCGGAGCCATTTTCAAGCTCTTCAAGCATTGGATTTTCCACCATTTCCTCAGCAATGACATTAGTCATTTCTAAGTGAGTGAGAGTCAGCAGTTTAATTGCCTGCTGCAACTGAGGAGTCATCATCAAACTCTGCGTTTGCTTAAGACTCTGATTCATTTTAATCGCCATAAGGCCCACCTCTAAAGAGAGTTACATTTTAAATTCTTCTCCAAGATAGAACTTCCGTGCTCTTTCATTGTTGATTATTTCATCTGGCGTTCCATCAACCAGTAATTCACCTGAGTTCATAATATAGGCACGATCAACAATTCCTAGAGTTTCTCTAACATTGTGATCAGTAATTAATACTCCTATATTTCTCTGCTTCAAGCCTCGTATTATCCCTTGGATATCACTGACGGCCAAGGGATCAACACCTGCAAAAGGCTCATCGAGTAAGATAAACTTGGGCTCTAATGCTAGAGCGCGGGCTATCTCTACTCTTCTCCTCTCTCCACCAGAGAGGTCGCCACCTTTTGAACTTCTTATATGATCCAGACCAAAATCAGAAATCAATGCATTTAAGAGATTTCTTTTCTTAACTCTGGGTAATTCTCTATTTTCAAGTACTGCAAAAATATTAGCTTCAACGCTCAGGTCTCTAAATACAGATGCCTCTTGAGGAAGGTAGCCTACGCCCTTGAGCGCCCTTATATGAATAGGAAAAGGAGTTAAGTCCATTCCCGAAATTTCAATACTTCCCTCGTCGGCCTTAACAAGACCTACCATCATATAAAATGATGTTGTCTTACCAGCACCATTTGGACCTAAGAGACCAACAACTTCGCCTTGGCTGACCTTAAGGCTTACACCTTTTACAACAGATCTTCCGCCATAGCTTTTTAGTAAGTTCTTAGCTTCTAAATAATTTACTTCTTCCATCGCTACTCTACTTTAAATTTAGTGTTAGCATCATCAACTTCCACTACTTCCGTGTTTTCTCTTAGGATAATTCGATTACCCCTAATGACGTCATTTAACTGATAAACTTTTGGATAACCAGTCAGGACAATTTTCTCCTCACTTGGTATCCCCTCTAGTTTTTCAGAGAAGGCCTTTCGGTCTATAAATTTCCCATCAAGCATCACTTTTTCTATTACCTTCACATCGTCATAAAGCGCGAAATACTTGAGCTTTTTGTTATAGTTTTCAAGAAAAATCTCTCCTCGCCTACTTGTGGCGCTAAGGTTCTGTTTTTTGATGTAAACATCCTTAGTAAGCTTGGCCTTATGGGTATTCATATTTAAATGGAATTTGTTTGATTTAAATTTCATCGAGTCTTCATAGGCCTTTTTCCTCTTAATGAGACCACTCACCTTACCTAGGTATGTGGAGCGCCTCTTCTGCGGCCAAAAATAGGCTTCTTGAGAGTCTATAAAAATCCAATCACCTTCTTCGGCCCGAAAAGTTTTTGTCTTCACAGCACCAATCAAATGAACTTGATCCTTTGCTGACTGATAGATCATCTTCTTAGACTTAGCTTCAGTATCCTCTGTATTGAGAAGAACCTCTCTTTCCAAAGTCAGAACTCCACTCTTCTGATTAAAGATCCCAGCAAGTCCCTCGTAATTTATTTTTTGGCCACTACTTGTAAAGACTAAGCCTTTGGGCCTAATAAAAATACTCTTTTCTCCACCCCCATCGAGTGTAAGCTCATCAGAGTTAAGAGCAAATAACGCCCGCCCTTTCTTTAAGACAAAGTACTCCACTGACTTAAGGTAGCTATCTTCCGAATTTACTCTTCTAAGGGCATTAGAATTGGCCTGGCGGTAGACCCCTCCATCCCAGCTTCTACTAAATGAAAAAAATATAAGCGATGCGCTAGAAACCAAGAAAGCGGCAACTGTAAATGTATGTTTTCTCTCGAGCATGAACTGCATTTTAGCATGGAGTGACTAGGGATTGTCTCCTTAATTAGAAGAAATAACGCTATGCTCTTATCCTTGCCTTTTCCTGAGTGAATTTGTCATAATTAGCGCAATTAATTCCATTCGAGGAGGACCAGTGTCTCACACAACACTGCAACAGGTGATAGACGCTAAAATTAAACTTACCCCGATGATGGATCAATACAGTTCAATAAAAGCTAACTACGATGAGCATCTTCTTCTTTTTAGAATGGGAGATTTTTATGAAGTCTTCTTTGAGGATGCCGTTCGTGCCTCCAAACTTCTTAATATTACGCTTACTCATAGAGGAAAGATCGGGCACTTCCCCATTCCGATGGCGGGCATCCCACATCATGCGGCCGCGGTCTATATTGATAGACTTTCTAACCTTGGCCTAAAGGTCGCTATTTGCGAACAGGTTGAAGACCCTAAAGAAGCCAAGGGAATTGTGAAGAGGGCCGTTACTCAAGTCGTAAGTCCAGGCATGCCCTTCGATCTCGACAAAGCCGACTCTGAAAGATTTATGGCCGCAGGATTTAAAAATGATGATCAGTACTATTTAGTTGTTATAGATTTCACAACGGGTGAGTTCAATGGCTCAGTTCACAGTGACTGCGAGTCCTTTCTCAACCGTCTCCACTATTATGGGCCTAAAGAAATGATGACCTTCATGGGTCAATGGGAAGAGGAAGAAAATCTTCAATCCGCTTTTAAGAAGATGGGCCTATTAACAACCTACTTAGGTGAAGATTACTTTGAGCCTAAGTTTACTGAAATTTACACTGAGAAACTTATTGCTGGTTTTAAAAGAGATAAGACACTTCAAAACCACAGTGAGCTTCTGTGCCCTATTGGTGCTCTTGCATACTACATTACATCGACTCAGCAGCTTGATGAATTCTTTCATATTCGTCCTTTTCGTCTCATCAATGAGGAAGGATCCATGAAGGTAACTTTATCTACTCTGCAAGGTCTGGAAATTATTCCACGCTCCAGGGAAACTTATAAGGAAAGCCTACTAGGTTTTATGGATAAGACTCAATCGGCAATGGGCGCTCGGTACCTCAAAAAAGTTTTCAGCTCTCCCCTCTATAACCTTAAAGAAATTGATAATAGACATAGAGCTATTGACTTCTTTTTAAAGGACATTCAGAAAACTGAAGAGGTTAGAGATATTCTTGCTGACGTAAGAGATATTGAAAGAATACTTGCTAAGATTTCAACCAATAAAGCTAATGCGGGGGATCTTCTTAATACCTCAAAAGCAATACATGCCTATAGTAAAATTAGCCGCTACATAAATAAACCGCTTAAAGGTCTTATAAAATCACTGTCTCCAGCTGCTCGTAAAAAACTTGAAGAACTTGCAGCGCAAGTTGACCTGACCATTAATGATGAAATTGGTGCTAGCCTCGACAAGGGTAACTTAATAAGGCCAGGCTGCAATAAGAAGCGCGATAAACTGGCGACGTTATCAGGTAATGCTCAAACTGAACTGGCTGACTTTGAAAAAAGACTCCGGGAAGAAACGGGAATTGCTAAACTTAGAGTAAAATCAAATAATGTCGCTGGCTATTTTATTGAAGTATCAAAAGCTTCGGCCTCACAAGTTCCAAAACACTTTAACAGACGCCAAACGCTCGTCAATTCTGAGCGCTATACAACAGAAGAACTTAATGGCTTTGAAAAAGAAATCTTGAGCGCCAAAGTAAAACTTGAAAAACTTGAAAGAGAGATTTTTAAAGATCTTGTTTCTAGTATTCATGAGCATGCTGAAATCATTCAAGAACTTTGTGCCTGCCTTAGTGAAATCGATACC
>CALHBL010000318.1 GCA_937930825.1 uncultured Bacteriovoracaceae bacterium | reverse complement strand
GCAAAGACATGATCAATTAATAAATTTGGGAATAAGCCCGATATCCATGTATCCAGCACCTCAACCAGCACTGGATAGAACTCTTTTCAACAAGGATGCACCAAAGCTGGACCTAATTGAACTATTTGATCAGATTACTCTTGTTTCAGATAATTATAAAGACCTTACTCCACAAAGAGCAAAAAAAATCATGAAATCAAGATTTATCTTAGGAGCCTATTCCAAAATAGGGGATGCTAAAGGATCTTTTGACTTACTGTACGCTTTGAAAATGTTAAAAAAAGAAAATATAGACTTTCACCTAATTATGCTTGGAGGGGGCAGAAAAGAAGTGCTCAATAGCTTCACAAACTTAATTGCTAGTCTTGATCTTAAAGAAAATGTTACACTACTCCCGTTCCTTCCAAATTGGCTTATTCCGTCATTTATCTCATTAACTGACTTAATGCTATTTCTTGAAAATAACTTTGATATAAGAAGCCATTCCCCAATAATTCCAGCCGAAATTCTTCTGTGTCAAAAGTCTTTGATAATTTCTAATGAAGTATATGCAAAGCAATCATTTTTCAATAACCAACTTCAAGATGAAAAAAATGTGATTACTGTAAATGTTAAAGATCACTTTTCTCTTTATTCTAAAATAAAAAAAATAATAGAAAATCCAGAGCTAAGGAAGAGACTTGAAAGTAATGCGTATCTCGCAACAGAGAACCTTGCAACTCAAAAGGAGGAACTAGAGAGTCTTTACATGATTATTGACAGAGCGATAGAGCTGTATCAAATAGATCAAAGTCGATAAGGAATGGTTAACCCTATAGTAAACTACTGGTTAAGCCGCTTGAATTCCGCGGAAGTATTCAATCTTTGGAGTTATAGGTATTTAAAAAAGATAAGCGTATCAGAGGTAATGATTTCTTGAAATGGAAATATTCTAGAAGTGAGAGGCTAGGGTAGTTTTGGGCAAAGAGTTATTGTGTAAGTTGGGTTGGATGAGGACATGTTCCGAGTATATAGTAAAGTTTAAGAAGTAGAGGATAAGAAACAAGATCAACATAGCTTACTCTAAAAGGATCAGAAAGCAGGGCCCCTTGGGGCCCAAATTGAAACCACTAGTTCACTAGTAGTATTCACGTAAAAAGATCAATTACTCTACTCAGCGGACTCATGATAACTATTAAGCATTACTTCATTGATGGCTTTTATGGTATCTGGAGCCTGAAAACCGCTTGGTGTATCACATTGCTCAACAGGATCAAGTTTACAGTTTCTGAGCATCATTCCTCCAAAACGAGGAGAAGGCTTTATGGTACCTGGAGCCTCAGCACCACTTGGTGTTTCACATTGGCCAATAGGATCAACTGAGTAACTCTTTAGCGATTCCTTGAAATAAGTTGCCCTGCTCTTTTTAGTTAGATTAGTTTCTCCAGGGCCACCTCTAAGCTGAACCTTTATAAGATCTTTGTTTAGTTTAATAATTTCGATACCAATACCGTCGACACGAGATGAATCAATTATTTCATCAGTGAAAGCAGAAGGCATTGTAAATGCCCCTGACTTCGGGACTGAACTGACGCCCGCCTGAACTAGAGTTTCAGCAAGAAAAATGGGCTTTAAGTCAGAAGCTGCAACTGGATTTTGAATGAAAAGTGAGATAGTGATTGCGCCTGCGATTCGCTGAATTTTTTTAACATCTGCCACCTTCCGGCTCGTATCAAACCTAGAGTTTGAAAGACCCCAAATCTCATGTACGTCTCCAAAATATTCCTCAAACAGGTTTTTGAAGTAATAAATCTCTTCTCTATTCTCAACTACATCATTAGATGCATCCAACATTAAATTAAGGTTTTCACTTAAATTCTTAATACCCTTACTAGATTTAGGCTTCTCAGTTCTTTTTATAGTTGATTTGATCTCTGGAGCATGGTGAATATATTCTCCAAAAAAGCTATTACAAAACTGTGTATACTCTCTAGTGAATAATATAAACTGGTGCCATGCACTGTCTACTTCTTTACTAAACATTGGGAGAGAGTTGTTGTTCAAGCCCGAAACTTTTCCAAGCCATAAATACTTTTTCAACTCTTCAAAAGCCAAAGAAGCATCTTCAGGTGTTTCAAAGTCACCATTTGCGATAAGCTTCTCAGATAAATAACTAGGTATTTTAAACTGATTAAGACCTAATTCAGTGAAACTCAAAACTCTTCCGTCAATGATCATTTCTACTCCAAAGTTTATATATTCAACCTGTTTTGTTATAATGTCTAACATGAAAATAAAAATTAAAAAACAACCATGAAAATTATTTAAGGTAGAGAAAGAAACCCAAATAGTAACCTTCTAAGAACTATTAAATTTACACTGAAATGTCATAAATTAGTGTTATTACCTTAGAACTTTTAAGAAGATAGGCTCACACTGATAGGCCTTAGCATTCCTTCTGCCGCGGACTTTCCACTTCTTCTTACATTTTAAGTGAACCTCAATATTTTCAACTTCTTCGGGCTTAACTTTCTTAAAGGCCCTTCTGACGGACTGCTCAAGAAGAATTGAGTTGGTCGCGCTTATTTTTAGGCCAGGTAGCTCGCGCTTTTTAATCATCTTCTCCCTGATAGGGTTTGATTGCGATGCAGCATTAGGGAGATAGAAGAGAGAGAAAGTGAGGATAATAGTTTTCATGGCCGTAATCGTAACATCAGGCAGGTTATACCGCTACTGGAGAGGAACTCAAGCAGAAGGACTCTATGATAAAGGGTTTATACTTTCTACCCATTTTTGTTGACTTATGTCCTAAAGCCCCTTAATTTCTTGTTTTGTTATTGGACCAATTTGTAGGAGAAGTTCATGGTCGTTATCAGACTCCAACGCGGTGGTAGAACACACGCCCCGATTTATACTATTGTAGCTGCAGACAGCAGAAAGGCCAGAAATGGTCGTTTCTTAGAGCGTCTTGGCCAGTACAACCCAAAAGCTGAAGGTGAGGCCATTCTTAATAATGTTAAGACTGAAAATATCAAAGCTTGGATGGATAAAGGTGCCGCTCTTAGTGACACTGTAAGAACTCTTCTTAAGAAAGCGAAAGTTCAGCTTTAGTCTCACGTTGTTATACGTAAGATGAAGAACTAAGGGCCTATTTTATGGGTTACACCGCTGTAACGAGAGGAAACTATGAGTGAACTTAAAGACCTAATTGAATATGTAAGTAAGCACCTTGTTGATATGCCTGATGGAGTGAGTGTAAACGAAGTCGTCGGTGAGCAGACAACTGTGATTGAGCTTAAAGTTGATAAATCTGATCTAGGAAAAGTAATTGGGAAGCAGGGCAGAACTGCTCGGGCCCTCAGAACGATTCTTAACGCAGCTTCAACCAAGCTAAAGAAGCGCTCCGTTCTAGAAATTATTGAGTAAAGAGCTTTATTACTGCTTAAATATCTTAACCCTTCCTTAGAGAAGGGTTTTTTTGTGCCTATTTTTTGCGACCCTTGTATAATAGAGGAGGCGCTAATTTGGGAAGCAAAGATGAGTGAAATTAAAGAAAATTCACAGAATTCACAGAACTCTAAAGCAAAGGAATTCCTGGCCGTCGCTGATCAATTTAAGCTAGGTGAGCTTATTACCGAGAAGCCTCATCCCAGTACTATTGGTCTCAGGGACTTAATTCATAGTGACCTGGATAAAGCAATCGAGAGCTTCGTTAGTGTCGATAATGAAATGTTGGATTGCTTAATTAAGAAGAAAGATTTAATTGCCCAGCTCTCAATTGCGATTGAAGAAACCCTTAGTAGTGGGGGAAGAATCTTTCTTGCTGGCTGTGGTGCTACCGGACGTCTCTCTCTGGTGCTAGAGAATATATGGCGTCAGCAGCATCCTGAGCGGCCGGATAGTGTTAGAGGACTCATGGCCGGGGGAGACCTGGCCCTTATTCACTCCATAGAAAAATTTGAAGACTATCCTAGTTATGGAGCTCGCCAATTAGAAGAGTTAGGTTTTGAAAGTCGTGACCTTCTCATTGCTAGTACTGAGGGAGGAGAAACTCCTTGGGTTATCGGAGCGGCCCAGAAGGCAGCTGAACTTCGTGGAAGGTCTTACTTTCTCTTTTGTAATCCAGAAGAGCTCTTAGTGGGGAAGTTAAAAAGATGCCAGCAAGTTTTCAATAATCCAAATATTGTGAAGCTAGATTTTACGGCCTCATCTCAGGCGTTAACAGGAAGCACTAGGCTTCAGGCTTCATCCATTCTCATGGCGGGGATTGGCCGTGCTCTTTCAGGACGTCAAAGTTCTAGTGAAGTAGAAGTCTATCTGAAGAAGTTAAAAGAGAACTATGCTCAATTAAACAAAGGCCCTCTTGCAGATTTTATTAGGGCAGAGGCCAAAATATATCAAAGTGAGAAGAAGCTCTACTACGCGCCTTCTCCTAATATTGCGATCAGTGTTCTCACTGATACTACAGAGAGATCTCCTACTTTTAGCTTGGCGGGTTTTGATAATATATATGATCGTGAGAAGCTCAATTCGTGGTGTTACCTGCTCTTTGAAGATTCTCATAGTTCACAAGAGGCATGGGAAGAGCTTCTCCTTAGGGCGCCAAGGGCCTTGGACTGGGAGGCGCTAAGTGATACAGCAGGACTGCTAAGGCTATACGGTTTTGATTTTTCAAATAAGGTGCTCGATTGGAGGGGGCC
>CALHBL010000317.1 GCA_937930825.1 uncultured Bacteriovoracaceae bacterium | reverse complement strand
AGTATTCAAACCTCGCAAAAAGAAAGAATCGCTCTTAGGTTTGAGCAAGCTTCTCTCATTAATGTTGATCGTAAAATATGCCAATGAATACTCTTTCGGCCTACCTCATAGGTTTACCTAATGCGGGCAAGTCGAGCCTCTTCAATGCTCTAACTGGCAAGGGCCGAAAAGTTTCAAACTACTCCGGCATCACCACTGACTTGGCCTGTGCTCAAGTCACTGATCTTCCCCTCAATATTGTAGATCTGCCCGGCATTACTTCTCTCTCCCCTCTCTCCCCTGATGAGGCGATTACCGTTAACTGCTTATTCAATTGCAATAGTAATTTTAAGGCCAATCTTATTTTCTTTGTGCTGGACCTTCAGCGCTTAACCCCCTCAATAAGTCTCTGCCTAGAAGTCCTCGAACAATTTCCTGATCAAGTGGTAGCACTCATTAATAAAGATGATGAATTGTCCCTTACAAGCGAGCAAAAAGTTTACTTTCAAAATAAACTTGCCTGCCCTGTGGTTTCGGTCTCATCCCTTAATCAAGAAGCCGGCCACTTAAGAGAAACGATTAATCAACTCATTAAGAAGAAAAGCACTCACTTCACTCTACTGAAGCCCAAGAAGGTGCAGATTATCTCTGGTGCGAGCCTGCCCTTTCTCGACAACCTCACCAATAGTGAAGGGGCACCGGCGTTTCAAGTTGAATCCCACCCTGAAGAAGTCTTTAATCACCTTTTAAAGAAGACCTACTCTGCAAGGGAAATTGTCATCGCCGGTCTCACTAAGAGCCGAAAGGCCTTTAGTCATAAGACAGATCGCATCATTCTTAATAACTGGCTTGGGCCTCTAATCTTTATAGGGATCTTCCTCTTTATATTTACGGCGCTCTTTTCTTGGGCAGGCCCCTTTATGGATGGGATAGATCATCTCGTGGGTCTACTCAGTAGTGGCCTCTCTCCTCTTATTAAAAACCCAATGCTCAATAGCCTCATTATCGATGGCATCATTGGCGGCGTAGGCGGCGTTATTATCTTCCTTCCGCAAATCATGATCCTCTTCTTTCTTTTGAGCTTACTAGAACAATCCGGTTATATAGCCCGTGCTTCCCTTATGACAGATAAAGTGATGGCCTTCTTTGGTTTAAGTGGAAAATCTTTTCTGCCCTTTCTTTCAGGCTTTGCTTGCTCCATTCCTGGCATCATGGCCGCGCGAACAATTTCAGATAAGAAAGAGCGCCTGGTGACCATGATGACTCTTCCTCTCATCACTTGCTCGGCCAGGCTTCCGGTTTATATTCTCATCGTGGGAACCTTTATTCCCAAAGAAAGTGTGTTTGGAGTTTTCAATCTGCAAGGGCTAACTTTTTTCTTCCTCTATTTCATTGGTCCCTTAAGCGCGCTTATCGTGGCCAAGATCTTTCGCTTAAGTCTCTTTAAAGGCAGCTCTTCTAGCTTTGTGATGGATCTTCCTGACTACCAAAAGCCAAGATTAGGAGCGGCCTTTAAGCATAGCTTCCAAAAAGGGCTGGGCTTTTTAAAGAAGGCCGGAACTGTGATTTTGGCCTTATCCCTTGTTATTTGGGTGCTTTCTACTTTCCCCCAAACAGATCAGGCCATCACTTCTGGCATGGAGCCGGCCCAAGCAAGGGCCGTTAACCTAGAAAACTCCGCCCTAGGAAGAATTGGAAAAGTGATAGAACCCGTCCTCAAACCTATAGGGCTCGACTGGAAAATGGGCGTGGGCCTTCTTATCTCCCTTGGCGCTAGAGAGCTCTTTGTTTCGGCCTTGGGAACTATATATGCTCTAGGGGATGTGGATGAAGAGTCCTCTGGCCTAAAGGAGCGCCTGCTCACTCAAAGGGACTCACTAGGCAGGCCTAGCTACACCCTAGCGACTGCTTGGTCTATCCTACTCTTCTTTGTCTTCTCACTTCAGTGCACTTCAACCCTGGCAATCCTTAGAAAGGAGACGGGCAACTGGAAAATTCCTACCCTTACTTTCAGCTACCTTCTAGTTATGGCCTACTCCTCTAGCTTAGTGGTCTATCAAGTGCTCAAATAATTCTCAATAGCGCCCAAAATTTGTCAAAATTCTATACACCTGTAAAAAGAGTTCATCTTCACAACCTCATCTCTCTAAAAGTTCCATAATAGACTTCAATTTAAAAATTAAACATAGGAAGGCATATTATGAAGAAACTTGTGGTAATAGCGACACTTTTATCAATCGGTCAGCTCTTTGCAGCAGAGGATTCTTGTAAGAAATTTGAATCTCTCATTGAAGATGAGGCCTACTATATCAAATTTATGCAAGGAGTAAGGACCGTCATTATTAGTAATAGAGAGGCCGCAGACTATCAAGCCTATACTGGTGGCGAAACAATAGATCCTCTTCCTCTTAACCTTAACACTCTCAGTATAGTTCAATGTCATGAGTATAAGAGTCCATCAAAGTATGTCATTGAGTTTGAAATTGAAGATTATGATTCATTTTGCTACTACACACCAGAATATATAAGAAGCCCCTTTAGAAGTCGTTGCGATAAGAAGAACGGAAAATTTAGTACTTTATAGATAATACAAGACTACAAACAAGAATAGAACAGACTTTGGATAAGCTCTAACTTCTTATTCAAGTCTTGCACTTATTCACCTGAGTATATTAGAGCTCTACCAAAGGGAGCTCTAAGAATAAGCTGGCATTTTAGTCCCGACTAATGACCGATATCTCAACTCTTCTATTAAGGGCCTTTCCAGATTGAGTTAAGTTTGACCCAATGGGGACACTAGAGCCTAAGCCCTTAATAGTGAAGGCCTTAGAAGGTAATGAAAGTTCCTTTTGCAAGTAATTCCTAACTTTCTTAGCTCTTTCAAGACTAAGCTTAAGGTTAGAATTATAGTTCCCAGAAGAGTCAGTGTGCCCTTCAACTATAATTCTTTTAAATCGCTTCATCTCCCTAAGCTCACCAACTATAGACCTTAAACTGTCATAACCTCTGTTTTCCATTACGGCCTTACTAGACTTAAAGTTTAAGGACTCAAGCCTAAATGTTGTAATAGTCTGGTCTCCATCCTCTCTTATCAATTTCTTGTAGGATGCCCTCTTCTCTGGTTGAGCCTTTCTTCTCGTCGTTACCCCTTGAGTTCTACTTATCCTCGCAGCTCTCTTTTTCTTACGATTAAAGAGAGAAAATATATCTACCTGTAAACCTGTAAAGACTCTAAAATCGGGAGATAAACTTCCCGTTGCTAATTCAGTGGTAAAGCCAGACACCCAATTTAGTCCTCTAGAGATTCTCTTCTTATATGCTCCTAACACCTCAACAGAATAATTATTCTTTCCTTTTTCATCATCACTTGTTGAAAAACTCGACAGAAGCTCAGCTACTAATGAGCTCTTATGACTAAGTTTATAGGTTAAACCAGATGACAGTAATAAATTACTCTCCAGTGGTACTAAGCCTGATCTTTCAACCGCTGTACCTGGAGATCGTTTCTTATAGCCGATATTAAAAGCATAAAGAATTTTTTTTGAGTATTGCTGAGAAAAAGCATACTCAAAATTCCAAGTTAATGTACTTCCACCTGTACCAATAAATGGATTATTTTCATCTGAAGACTGATTAGCACTAAAAATAACCGCATGACGCATACTTTTATTTTTAATGAAATTATATTTAATATGACCAAGAATCTCAGTCTGCCCATCAACAACAAATGATGAAACATTCGTATTTTCGGAGTTGTCTACACTATGACTTATCGTATAGGGGAAAGAAAAGCCTACCTCTAGATTATTAGTAAACCCATAACCAAGGGCAGCGTAAGCACTAATAGACTTATCTGTAACATCATTACTAAGGACCTCTGTTTCGCTAGTAAACCTCAACTCAGGTAGAGAGTTCTTCTCGTAACCGACAAAGAAAGAGCCCACGAGCTGCTTCTTTTGTAGTGTCTTACCAGATTGAACCGTAACAAAGCTAATACTACTACTTGTCGGGTTAAATCCTTTTATATCATTGGATAAGACATTCGCATTAACTTGAAAAGAATACACTAAAGAAATAAAGCCTAATAATTTTATCAATTTGATCTCCTCATAAGATAAGAACATTATAATTAAAAATCATATTTTTAAAACTCATAAAAAAATTAAATCTTCCGAAGAGACAAATGTGTTTTACCCTTTGAGGAGATAATATGATCATGAAGTTCAAACCAATCTATGCATTCTTACTTATTTCAACCCTCTCTCTACCATCTTGTATGAATGGAGAAGTGAATACTGAGCTAGATGAAAATAATGCTACCTCTGAAAGATTTTCACTCGAATCAAGACAGACCAGTCTTGAAGTACTGCTGAGGGATCTACTAGAAACGGAAAGGCAAGAAAGGATGGATGCTGACAAAGACCTTCAAACTCAAATAAATAACCTGAGCACACTACTCGGTGATTATAAAAATAGTATCGATAATGAGATTAAGCTTCTCAATCTAAAGGATGCAGAACTTGAAAAAGGAATCGCTGACAATAAGCAACTCTTTAACTCGGAAATAGACAAGCTCGAATTACTTGTTGGGAAAGTCGATAATGACCTAAAAGAACTATTGTCACAGAAAATGGCCGAAATAAAAGCAATGACAAGAGTTGAATATGATACGTTAAAGAGTGAAGTCAATAAGATTGAACTAGATGTGTACGCTAAATTAAGAGAGTTAGCAGACAAAGATAAGATTACTGAAAGTGAACTTTTAAGCTTACAAAAAGAAGTTTCAAAGAACACTGTTGAAATCACTAAAGTTTCAAGAGAGTTTGAAGAATTTAGAGTTTTAGCTTCGGCAACGTACGCAAAGAAGTCAGATTTAAACAAACTATCTGTACAATTTGCTAATTTAGAAAACATGATCAAGCTAATAAATAGTAATATCACAGAAGGTGATGCTGAGCTAAGAAAGTACATCGACGAGAAAGCTGTCGTTTTCAATAGTGAAATCGCTAATATTAACTCTAGCATCAACAGTATTAAGATCGATCAAAATAATTTTGCAGCTGCCCTTAGAAAAGAAATTAACCTATTTCAAGTAAAGTTAAATGAAACTGTAAATGATTTCACACTGAAAGTAACTGAACTTGAAAAAGAAATGAACTTAAATACCCTTTCTAATGCTGAAATAGAAGCAAAATTTACAACTCTGTTAGAAGACGTTGCCAGATTTGAGTTTATTTCATCAAAGGCCATTGCAGCTAATGCCGCCAAGATAAAAGAATTACAGCAACAACTAACTGACTCCAATTCTGATGAAGAAGTCAAAAGATTAGCTCAGGCATTAAAAGAAGTTACAGCAGACTTTAATCTGCAACTTAAAAATGAGCAAGCTGAGAGAGAAAAACTCAACCTAGAAGTTAAAAGGGTTGCAACCAACCTCGACAAGTTAAGTAACGATGTTGAGATCAACTTTCAATTAGCTACACAAAATAAATTAAGAATAGATGTTCTTAGAAAAGACTTTGAGGCAGAAAAAAAATCAGTCGCCGCGAGATTTGAAGTTCAAGAAGCTGAACTCAATGGAAAGATTGATGAGTTAAGAAATGACCTTGAAGCAAAGCTGACTCAACTTAAGCAGTACTCTGAAACGATAGTAAAAGACCTTGGTGTAGAATTCAAAAACGATTTTACTAAATTAACATCTGATATCGCTCTATTGAAGACAAAGCAAGCAGGTCTTAAGAATGAGCTTTCTAACCACCTCGATCAATATGAAGTAACTTATAATAATAAAATTAATTTTAATATCAAAAATAGCACACCCCAAGCTGAGTCTATTGAGCTTGTAGGAAATATCATCAATGATATCTCTGATCTAGAAATGGAGTTTATTAAAACTCTGGCGCCAGACCAGGATAACAAAAAGGACTATCACCAATCTTTCTATACTACGACCTCGGCCTGTAGTGCTAATAAAACGGCCTCTTTTCCAAATGCAGCCGGCTTAGATGATTTTCAATATCTCGCCATTGAATATGTAAGAGAGCTTTTTATGGGCTCTAGAGCTTACCCAAGTGCAGTAAAGAAGATTTTTTATAATACTGAAGCCGTTAATGGAGTAAGTGAAACTTATGACTCCCTACTCTATTCTATGACAAGGTATACGGTAGGAAGTGACGAGGAAGGTTGTCGTGAAAAGGCAAGAAATTGGGCAAAGAATATATTATTCAAAGACGCAAATTTTCAAAAGGAAAGAAATACACTAGCAAGTAATTCTACAATGCAACGAATTGTGCAAAGAATGCTAGTCTCTCTAATAAATCTTGAGAAATCATCAACGACAACAAATGAACTTATTGCCCAAATGTTTACCAATCACAGTAAACAAGATCGCTTAACGTTTATTGCTAATTACTCGCTTAACTTACTAAGCATGTCTTTTAATTATCACTTACAGAGCGAAAAGGATCTCATCCTAACTCAATTCTTAGAGTTTCAAAAAGAAAGCAAGAAGAATGATGAGAACCTTCAAGCTCAAATAGATGAACTAAAGAATCACATGAAGCTCTTTGAAGCTGACCATGAAGAAAGATTGGAAGACTTGGAAGAGAGAGTTGGTAACCTTGAAGCATCACTTAAGCTTGCATTAAACGTAATCATGAGTATTACAGATAGAAGCGGCTATGAAGACCTACAAGTCTACATAATGAATGCAGGAAGTATAATAGATACAACTCCGGTTGCTGTTTCAAATTTCACTCCAAGAATTAACTTAATTCAGCATTTCTTCAGTGGCGCAAACTCTTTAAGAAACAACTCTGATATGTGTACTGGGAATAAAATCCTAACTGGTGGTGGTGTCCAAACATATTACCAACATGGAAAATGGGGGGCCTGCTGGGTCAACTGGAGGCGTTACTCAAGAACTGTTCAGAGAAATGAAGGAAAATCTATTTGGTTTAGAGTCTTTGGTAGTGCAAATAAAATAAATATGAAGATCGTTCCTGCTAAGCAAAAAATGTACTCTCGTTATAAAACCCAGTTTGATAACTACAAGTACGACAAGAGCTTTGACTTTAGAAAAACCAACGCAGACCTAAAGGTACATGGATCTTTCCAATGTGGTGTCTTTGATATCAAAACACCAAACCTTCTTGACTACTTCATAACAAGTGTAAACAGCTGGTATGGTCTCACCTTAACATTAACTCCCTACAAGTCGGATACCTCTGGAAAATATAACAATGATGAAGCAGGAGCCTCTAAAGACTATAGCATCCAACTCTTCTCTCCTCTAGTAATTGATTACTACTCTAGAGGAAGGGTTGAAGCTACTAAGTTTAGCGATCATGTCTTTTTCGATATTGATAATGACGGAGTTAAAGAAAGAACAGCTTGGATTGACGCTAAAGATGGAGGCTTCTTGGCCTTAGATCTTAACGGAGATCATAAGATCAATTCTGGAAGTGAGCTCTTTGGAGAAGCAAGTGTTTTGAAGAATGGCAAAAGAGCTTCTAATGGTTTTGAAGCTCTTAAGCAGTACGATAGCAATAAGGATGGGTTTATAGATAATTCTGATAAAGTCTTTGAAAAACTTGTTGTCTGGGGTGACGAAAACTTCAATGGTATCTCAGAAGCTTCTGAACTTAAAAGCTTAACTGATATTGGCCTCATAAAAATTGATTTGAAATATGGTAAAATTATCAAATCTGAACAAGATAGTAACGAAAGTAAGGTTTTGTACAAATCTGAATATTTTTCTAAGTCAGGAACTTGCGAAGATGGTTGTAAAGTATATGACTTTTACTTATTTAATATCAAATAAAGATTTAATCTAACTACTAGCTTTTGTTTATTACACTATTTGCAATAAACAAAAGCTGGTAATTTTTCTCTTAATTAACTATTATCATCTAAAAAATATTTCCGTTCTTAAAAGTACCGACTCTCAAAAAGTTCAATTTCATTGGAACATTCCATCTCTTTATACTTTGCTTCCATATTCGTAATATCAAAGTTGAATAAAGTTAAAGAGTCTATCCAACCAATCGGCTTTACAAAGGCATCATCGATTTCAACAAAGGCATCTTTTAACTTCTGATGTTTAACAACGATTTCTTCACAGCTTAACTCAGTAGTAACCTCCTCAGACTCTGCGAAGCAAGGCATCGCACATAGAAAAGTTAATACTAGAATAGATTTCATTTTTTTATTCATGGTTAGTTCCTCTTTCAAAAATTTAATAATAGTGAATTCCGCACAACCTACAGTGGCCAGTCAAATCCTTAAAGAGAGGCTAAAAAAATTATACGACTTTAACTGTATCTAGAAGAGTAATCGAGCTGCTTTCAACATCCTCTCAAGTAGCCGTTATCACTATCACTTACGAAATATTGGTAAATCGATAGACTACCTAGTTGTCGATAGCGCTCTCAAGCACCACTACTAGACTCTCTTTTTGAAGGGATAACCTTGTAGGAGGAGGAAGTATTAATGGAACTAGTGATGCTCTCAGCAAGCTTACAGAACCTAAATCAGTCAATTCTAAAAGAGAAAACTAATACGTAATATTAAGTCATCCCCACGCTATGCCCCAGTCAGTGACTGGGTATTTCTAGATTAAAGCAATCCCTATATCCGGTTGGTCTTAGCTGAAAAATTGAAGTCACATAAATCAGGATTAACTCTTTGATCTAAGACTTCTCTCCTATTGGTTTCAGAGAATATTGGCTCAACATGATGAGTTGATTCGAATATTGCTTCGTCAATAGTTGATATCTCATTAAATCGAGAATTAATGTAATATAGAATAAAAGCTTTATCCTCCCAACTTAAAAACTCGTCTTCCTTAACCCTGTTAAATACTTCGTTCTTAAGAGTTAAAATTCTCATGGCCTCTTTTCTAAAAAGTGATTCAGAGGATCCTGCGCAGGAAAGACGCCTATGAGAACTAAAACGCCCAGGTATTTCAAATCTCGATAAGTCTGCTATCTCTGTTTGATTAAAATCATAAGCTAGAGGAATTATCTTATTATTCTTATCCTTAAATAATTTAACATTATGAAATGTTTTCTTACTCAAATCATAGTCTGTATTACCTATTAACTTTTGAAAATAAGAGAGTTTAATTCCATGTTCTGGGTTTATTTTAGAGAGGTCTATCTCTTCTTGATCACCAAGATATTTCAAACCATTTCTCTTAGCAAGACTCTTACTCTTCTCTAAAATAATTCCATACCTGACTACTTCAGGAACAACACCACTACTATCAACATAGCGTATTTGCAGTAAACGGACGCGGTAACTTATCGGGGTGATGATATTCTGCACTTTGTAGGCGATATATTCTCTTAAAAGGTAATTCTCCCCCCCTCTTAAGCCACGAATGAAAGTATCTTTACTCACTGTATTTTCTAAATCATTACAGTGAGAGACTAGCTTAAAAGATTTTCCTTTGGGGAAGTATTCATTCTCAGTTAGGGCCTTAATTTTCAAGGGAGGGAAATCACATACAGGAACTTCTTGTCCCTGTTCATTCTCATAATTTCCACCCCGGCGGTGCCCACGGACTTTCATTTGTAATTGCACTTCTTCGTCAGAATTAATCGTCAAAACTGCAGGATGATACTTTCTTAACTTACGATCTCTTTCACTCCAACTCTTGGAAAGGTCACCTTCAATCGTTACTTTAAGAAGCTCTTCACTATCAAAGAGTCCGGCAAAGCTAGGAGTACTGGCCACAATAAGCAATAAGAGTGGTAATAAACTAAAGTGTCTGTACATGGTAAGATTCTCCTCATGGCTAATTATAGAATTCTAGAGGATATGCTGGAAAAATACGCCCTCTCTGTAACCTTTTCATCAATATGTATGAGAAGTGAACAGGAAGATGATAAAAACTAGGATAAGACCTTCTTGACAATCAGAGCTCCCCCTTAAAGAATAAATTTCATGAAACAATATTTAAAAATAATCTCTTTAACGACCCTACTCTCTTCACCTCTTTTGGCCTTTGACTGCCCAAGGGGGACTGTTCATGTTGGATTAACGCTTCCTACAGATGGCTCAAGCATTGATTTTTGTCAAAAAAAGCATGAAGGAAAACTTTTAAAGCATGGCCCTTATAGAAAGAAATTAAGTTCAGGAGTAGTCGCCGAAGAAAAGCATTACTATGACGGCAAGGAAGTTAATAGACCCACCGAAAAGAAAGCCGCTATGGGTAATTGCCTGCTTTTTAAGAAGGCCATCAAGATAGCACTCAACCCTACTCGAAGTGAAGAAAAAGGTACTGATCGCAGAATTGTTGAAGATGATCGTCTTTGTCCCGGTTATCCAATGAAGAGATTGCGCTTCTTAGCGATGGGGAACCCCTTTACCATAAAGTACACTTTCAAAGAGAAATGCCATATGAAGG
>CALHBL010000316.1 GCA_937930825.1 uncultured Bacteriovoracaceae bacterium | reverse complement strand
CTCTAAGATATATGATTAAGAAGGGCTATCTTACCCCGCCTATTCAAATTGATTCTCCTGTTGCTTGCTATGATTTTAACTCCCTTCTTGAAAGAACTCAGGGCAGGACTATTAAAGCAGAAGATCTTGAAGAGAGTTTGAAGGATCAAAAGAGAGTTACGCCATCAATCATGAAAAATATAATTGATCTTTCTAAAGATAGACAGGGGGTCATGATTTTTACTTCGACTGTTAAGCATGCCATAGAGATTCTTGAATATATGCCCAAGGATCAAACAAGAGTTGTTATAGGGGATACTCCTAGTTCCGAGCGAGAGGAAGTCATTTCGGACTTTAAGGCAAAGAAGGTAAAGTACTTAATTAATGTTTCAGTCTTAACGACAGGTTTTGATGCTCCTCATGTAGATTTAATTGCGATTTTAAGACCTACAAAGTCTATTGGCCTCTATCAGCAGATTGTAGGAAGAGGTTTACGGCTCAGCCCCAATAAGAAGGATTGTTTGGTTCTCGATTACACGGGTTTAAGTTATGATATTTTTAAACCTATTATAAATGAAAAGAAGCCAAGTGAAGAAAGTATTGCTGTTGAAGTGCCTTGTCCCCAGTGCGGCCTTGTTAATAATTTCTGGGGAATCAAAGACGAAGAAGGAAATGTTGTTGAGCACTTTGGAAGAAAGTGTAGTGGGGCCAGTGAAGGCCTGGATGGTGATCTGCTTGATTGTGGCTACCTCTTTCGCTTCAAGCTTTGTGATTCCTGTATGCTCCCCAATGATATCTCCGCTTCGGTCTGTGTCCACTGTGACCACTTGCTACGGGACCCTGATAAGATATTAAAAGAAGCAATGAATTTGAAAGATGCTCACGTGATGAAGCCTGATACTATGACTTTCGAGTGTGATTTTGATAGAAAAAAGCGGGAGCGACTTAAAGTAACGTACTATGATTTTGATGCAAATGATTTGAGTGAATATTTCTATTTGGATTCTCACAGCGGGCGAACAGCATTTAATCTGACTTTCACTCGTATACATTTAAAGAGACCAGAGATGGCCACAGAGTTTGGGTCAATTGATGAGGTTATAAGTAATCAATCTCTCTTGCGCCTTCCTGTCTTTGTTGTTGCTAGGCTAAAGATAAAGCAGTGGAAAATTAGAGAGAAAGTATTCATGTCTTAAGGTGAGTTTTCAATACTTGAAAACTCAAACAGGAGGACTCTATGTGTATTCTTTGTGAAAAAGTTGAGAATGCGGAAGATTTTTTAATCCATGAGTTTGAGCATTCACTTTTGATTGTAGGTGAACACCAATATTTCAAGGGATACTGTCAGCTCGTTTTAAAAGAGCATGTTGCTGATTTAACAGACCTAACTGATAAAGTTCAAGAATCTTTCTTTAAGGAATTAATGATAAGTGCAAAGGCCATCCGCAAAGTATATAAACCCGAGCGGATGAATTACTCAAGCCTAGGTAATGTGGTTCCCCATATCCATTTTCATCTCTTTCCTCGTTACCAAGAAGAGCTGAATACGAAGATAAAGCTCGATCCTTGGGCAGATGCAGAATTATTTGATAACTTTAAAACGACTGAAGAACAGATTTCAACTATTAGAGAATTAGTGAGGAAGGAATTATGAGCTCAACGGAATTGCATGCTCTGGCCAACGAGAAGATGCCCTTTGGTAGGTTTAAAGGATCGAGATTCATCGATATACCGGAGTATTATATCCTTTGGCTTGAGGGGCAGGGCCTTCCCGAGGGAAGGGTCGGTCGGCTACTTGGACTCCTCTACGAAATTAAAGTGAATGGTCTAGAAAAGTTGATAGAACCTTTTAAGGAGCGTTAATGCTGATCATCCGCAGGTATAAGAAGCTTGGTTGGTTTGACTTATTAGACAAGATCTCAGAAGAACTTGGTCAAAATCCACCTAAAGAGAGCTATTTTCGTTTCTTAGATGAGTTTAGAATGCGCCTTATTGAATCAGTCTCTGAGGGAGCAACTTATAAGCTAAAAGGACCAACACAGGACTTACTAGAGGGCTTTAAGGAGCGAAGAGCTAATGACAGTGCATTTGCAAGTGAAGAGGAAGTCAAAGAATTTGAGCTCTTAGCAAAAGATATCCTCTAAAAAGGGGAATTTACCATTATAGACCATGGACACATGTCACAAGAAGAATTATGTTGTCTTGCAATAAAGCTATCAAGCTGAAGGGATTTTAGAGTGCTAGAAGAAGTATATTCAAATATTCTTGAAAAATTTAAATTAGATAAAATTGAAAAATTTGAGAAGCTTCTCAAATCTTGTATCAGAGAAGTATGGGATCAGGAAAAAGAGCCTGACCCAAGATTTCAAAGTATAACTTTTAAAATATCTACTTTCTTTGAAGGCTTCACGGCCTTTCAAAACTTCTATGGAAAAGATAAGAAGTATGTCGCAGGAGCTGAAGTTCTCTATCTGATATTTGAAGAGCTTCAAGTTGATATTGATGAGAGTGAGTGTTTTATTCTCTATCATATTCGTGACCTTGGTAAGTTTAGAAAGAGAGAGGCAGAGCTACTTAAGGAATTAACAAACCTGTGGCAGCAGTTTCCTGATTATCGTCTTGGCGATCGAGATTTTTCTAAGGCACTAAAGAATATGATGAGAAATAAGTTGATTCAATACCGTAAAGGAAATTTACACCTAAATCCTTCAGTACTCCTACGCTATGAAGCCTAATGTCTGATGATCAACTCAATTACCCTGGGGTAGAGATCTATGAAACTAAATCTGATGGGCAAGTTGTTATCAATATTATTTACCTCAAAGAGGGTGCTGTCTTTAACCATAAAGTCTTAGATTCTCAGTTTTCAAATGAAATAAAGCATACTGTTTTGTATGGTTATTCGACACCTCTTGGTGAGTTCTCTGACCTTGAACCACTTCAGTTTATTGATAACCTGTGTTTTAGATATACAGGATCTTACTTAAGAGCTTCTCGAGTAATGAAAATACATCATGATAGGCTTCCCTAAAACAGAATAATTACTGTCAGCTAGAAATAATGTACTCCATTAGTCAGCAAATAAACCAGGCGCTATTCACTTAATTTAGATGCATTTTTGCCGATAAGTTAGTGTAACTTTTAGAATCTGGGCCATTCAATGTACTTAAGGTTTCTTCTTCTATTCTTCTTAATTCAGCATAATTGCTTTGCACAATCAGTGCAGAGCACTCGTTTTAAATTGAAGTATGCAAGTATTCTATTAGAGCTACCTAAGAAGTGGACAAGTGTCCAAAAACTCTATGGAATGCCCTTGATGATTATTGGTGCCGAAGATAAGGGTAACAAACCTGTTCTTAGTATAACCTCCACAAATATTAAAAATATGAAAAGCCCTAAGCAAATCACTAAGCAAGCTAGAGAAGTTTATTACAGCGGGCGAAAGAGTTGGTTAGCAAAGAGAAAGGGAGACCTCATTAAGTTCTTAGCTTATGAGAAAGAAGAGATTGCTCCAAAGGTTTCCTCTCATTCGATAGGTGTAGTGTATGATATAGGTAAGAGGAGAGTTTCAGAGAGAACTTATTATGTGACTTGTAATAAGCAGCTCTTTCATCTGAAGACGATTTCAAACTTCAATAGACCAAAAGAGTCATTAGCACTGAAAAAGTTAATAAAGAGCTTCAAGTGTATATAAACTGGCTCTTTTCTTGTTTGCTGTTAATGACTTTCGCAGCTCATTCATCTGAAACTGACGATGAAAACGAAAAAAAAGCCCTTGTTGAGCAAATGTGTAGAAGTGAGAAACACCTCAATATAACTGAGAAAGTTAAACTCAACGGCGAGGGGCCAGATCTCTACTTCTTCTATATCAAATTGAAAGATGATAAGGATGTTGAAAATAAACCACCACGTGAATGGATAATTGATTGTACTGCCTATGATGTCGGGCCCGTCCTCGCTGATCAATTTCCAAGCCTTGAGAATATCGTAGATCAGAAATTATGCTCTTTAGATGCTAGTAGTGCAGATAGGAGTAGTTTAAGAAAAGTTCTTAATCTAATAGAGGACGCTAGTGAGGTTGCTTCCAAAGCAGCTTGTCTCGAAGGCGAGAGAACACCTCTTCTTTCTAAGAGGTGTGGGGTTGAACTAGGGTGCAACTTAGCTCGTTCTTTGGTCAGTAGTACTAGCCTTTCTGTTCTTGCTTATTTAAGACCACTTTTGAAAACTGAAGATAAGCCAGCTGACTCCTGTTTAGATTTCCAAAAGAGTAATTGCTTAACTGAAGTTGGAGCAGGAATAGTTAAGAATATTTGGGCCAATATTGAAGGCGTAGGCTTTCTTTTGAAAACGGCGGCTAATTATACATGGAAGGGCATTACTAGCTTCACTGACAATCTATTTGGGAGTGAAGACTCTATTGAAGTTGAGGATAAGAGTTCAGATGCTATGCTCTTAGCAAGTTCAACTTCTTCTTCATGGTTAGACGATTTCAAAAAAGACCCCCAAGAATTTATGGTAAATTTAGGGAGTTCAATTTATGACTACTTAATGAAGGCAATAGCTAATAACTTTGCTTGTGACGAGTGGTCTGGGGTTCCTCATATTTCAAAATGTAAGAAGTATCTTGAATCATGGGAGTGCTCTAGTTGCGACCAAAGGCTTAATGGCGTCTGCGGAGTTTTAGGATTTGCTGGCGGAGAAATTGTGACTGCCCTTATTACAGGAGGGACTCTTAACTTATTAGGTAAAGCGGGACGGGCCACAGGAGTTGCAAAAGCTTTTTCTGATCTTGGAACGACCCTAGGAAAATCGAAAGTATTGACCACTGCTGCCAAGGTAGGTTTAAAAACAGTCAAAGTTGCAGCTTACCCTATTGTCTTATTGGCCAAGATTCCAGGGTTAAAACAGTATATCCATGCTACGGATAAAGCTTTTATGTATGGACTAACAGCAGGAAAGAAGTCAATGCCTCTTTTTTCAACGCTAAAAGCTCCAGCTAACTTTATTCCAGAGTCCCATGCAAAGTTTCCCATTGGAGATTATAATCGAGGTGATGAAACTCTTTATTTATTAAGCGAGAAACAATTCAACGCTCTTCCTGATAGAACTGTTCTCTATTCCATAGATGGTAACCGCAAGATAAAAGGAGTTGATGATATCAATATGGATGCAAAAGAAGGTTTGATTGCCTTTGGATTCAAAGAGTCTCAACTTCCTTCTGGGATGGTAGCAACGAAACCGGTTTCAAAAGCAGGTAAAAAGAAAAAAGCAATCAAGGAGGTCGTAGAGGCACCTTACGATTTTGTGCCCGAATCCCATGCAAAACGTCCTATTGGAGATTATAATCGAGGTGATGAAACTCTTTATTTACTGAGCGAGAAACAATTTAACGCTCTTCCTGATAGAACTGTTCTCTATTCAATAGACGGTAGCCGCAAGATAAAAGGAGTTGATGATATCAATATGGATACACGGGAAGGTTTGATTGCCTTTGGATTCAAAGAGTCTCAATTACCTGAAGGCAAAATAATTGCCAAAAAGAGCGTATCAAAGTCAAAAGTAGAGCCTAGTGCGCAGAAAAAACCAGCTAAGAAATTTAAAGAAATAGAAGAGGCACCTGATAAAATATTATTTGAAAAAGGAGCAAGGAAGGAGGTCGGTTCATTGAATAAGAACCCTGAAGCAATATATCTCATAAACTCACTCCAGTTCGATCAGCTGCCCAGAGGAAGTGTTCTCTATGATGATTTAGGACATAGGCTTATCAAAGGCTATGACGATTTTAGTTTTGGAAAGCCACGTAAACTTAGTAGCTATGGATTTAGAGAGTCACAGTTAGGATCGAGAGTTAGTGAGATCACTAAGGCACCTCCTGGTTTAGTGTTTACAGAAAGAGTGAAGTCTCAAGTTGTGAAAGATGATAAGATCGAAAACTTTTATTTTCTTATCAAAGAACAGTACGAGAAATTACCAAACGGCACTGTTCTTTATGACTATAGAGGCAATAAATTTGTAAAAGGGCTTGATAATATAAAGACTAGTGTGAACGAAGGGATGATGAGTGTTGGTTTTAAAGAGTCCCAGCTAGATAAAATTGATGAAATTAATACCGCCCCTGATTTCTTAGTTTTTAATAAAGAAGGGCTGCTTAAGGAAGGTAAGTTTAATAGCAATACAGAAGACCTCAATCTGATAACACTTGAACAGTTTGAGAGTTTACCCAAGGGGACGGTTCTTTATAAGTTAAATGGTGACCCTGTAGTGAAAGATGGGTTTGAAAAAATCGCTGTTAATATCAATGGTGGCTTCATGGACTTAGGCTTTAAAAAGAGTCAAATTCCTAAAATAGAAGTAAGTGTAAGTGCTCCCCGAGACTTTACCTTCTCTGCCAATGGAAAAGTATCCCCTGGCAACGTAAGTGGAAATAATGAGAATTTATTCCTTTTAACTACTTCTCAGTATAAGAAATTACCTCGTGGAAGTGTTGTCTTTGGTATTGATGGCACAAGAAAAATTAAAGGTGTTAATACCCTTGAACTTGGAGTTCAAAATGGTTTTGTTAATTATGGCTTTAGAGAAGGACAACTTTCTGAGAGTGCTATAAAGGCAATGAAGCAAGGTACGACCCAGAGTAATTTAGGAAAAAGTCTTTCTCAAAAGGAGATAGATCTCTTACCTGATGGGAGTCTTGTTTATACTGATAGTGGCAAAACGCTTGTAAAAGGAAGAGATCAAATTGTTGGAGTCGGCAATGAGAAATTCGTAGTTTTTGAAGCAAGTGAAGATCATTTCCCTAGAAATCCACAAATAAAATTAAACGTGGGAAATAATTTGAAATTAGCAGGTGAAGGTGATGTAAAATATAATAAGAAAGGTGATAAATTGGGAATGGTGACCTCTATTTTGGACCAAAGAAGGGCGTTTCTTCCTTTTAAGCCTCAGGTTAAAGAGAGTTTTACGGTCGCTGAAGGTTTTGAGCCTTATGCACACGCTAGGGTAAGCCCAGGAATGGATAATGATAACTCCTTTTCACTCTACCTACTAACTCCAGAGCAATTCAATGCCCTACCTAATGGGACGATTCTTTACTCAACAAAAGCAACAAAATTTGTCAAAGGAATAGATGATATAGAGATGAATACAAAGGGGAGTACTTTCTTAGGATTAGGTTTTATTGAGGGACAAGTCTCAAAGGTGTTGGTTAGAGAGGGGGCGAATAACTTCATAGCGAAAGGTAAGGAAACTGTTGGGTTCAAATACGATTATTTTAAGAGTCAGGATGTAGCCGATGGAGTATCTCCTAGTAAAGCAGGTAAATCTCCTTTGGAAGATGAGGTCCTCTCTCCAAGTCATTTAAGTTATTCTAAGCTAGAACCATTAAGTGGTAGGGCGCTAGATCCTATTGAAGAGGTTTTAAAATCTGGTAAAATTGTTAAGGATGAGGCCCTCGATGGGGGTGCAAATGCTACTCGTCTTGTGACTTTTGAAGACGGTACAAAGGGAATTTGGAAACCTCATATTAAGAGATGGTTTTCTAATTATCGTACAGAAGTTTTAGCCTATGAGTTAGATAGGAAGTTTGGTTTTAATATAGTACCTCCAACTGTTGAAAGGTTAGTCTTTAAGTACAAGGGGTCAGTTCAACTCTTCAAGGATTCAAATTCTAATTGGAAGGCCGTTTCATCAGCATCCTCACTACGCAAGCAGAGTTTCTTTGACTTTATAATCCATAATAGAGACAGGCATAGTGATAATCATTTAGTCTCACCTGAGGGGGGAGTTATTTCTATTGATAATGGAATAGCTTTAGCTGGAAAGCAAGGTCACTACGAGAAGGGCTTCTTTGAGCGGCGAAAAGATATTAAATTATTTTTAAAATCAGATGAAGGTAAGGCCATAACTGAAAAATTTAAGAACTTGGATATAGGTGAATTTTACCGTGATGTTAAGAACTACCTTGGTGAAGAGGATGCACAGAGGTTAGTTGATAGAATCCAATTTATCATTAAACACGCAGATACTCTTACTAAATAAGCTTCTCTATTCTTATGCACTCCATGATAAATAGAAGAGACCAATGACACAGAACCAAGCAATAAAGAAGAGTATCGAGCGAAGGCCTGGTCGATCGATAATATAGGCCACTCCATAGAATACTCTTGCAATGATAAAAGTAAGACAGAGCTTATCGATTAGAGGTTGGGGAACTGATGAGATAGTCGCTAGAATGACGGCCGCGGCAAAGGGAGCAAAAGCTTCCCAGGAGTTGTCATGGGCGCATTTTGCTCGGTACTGCTTACCTTGCGCTTTAGAAAGGAACTTTCTAGGGTCATGATTATTGCCAAGCTTGAAGCCACCTGTGAATTTAGCAAAAGCTACAAAGAGAATAGGTAAAATAGAGGCAATAAAAACACAGAAGAAAGCTATATTCATGAGTAAATCCTATGATCGTGGTGATACTCAGTTTATTAGGTTTGAAACCTTATGAGAATAGGGTGACTGAGATTTTATTTAATTGAAAGAGTTTATTTTTGCTTTATGAAAATTTCTTTGAAGTCTTTATTTCTTCTTTGGCGGCGCTCTTTCTTGACTAGGTTATCAAGTTCTTTCTTAGGGTTTCGCGGCTTAAGCTCACCATACTCTTTAGGCTTTTCTTTGAAGTCTTGAGTTTTGGCC
Source organism: uncultured Bacteriovoracaceae bacterium (assembly GCA_937930825.1). Classification (GTDB taxonomy): domain Bacteria; phylum Bdellovibrionota; class Bacteriovoracia; order Bacteriovoracales; family Bacteriovoracaceae. The sequence continues at coordinate 9,817 of CALHBL010000316.1, read as the reverse complement.
AAGCTGGCTTTTAAGGTTCTGCCACCATGTTGCTTGCCATCGAGAGCTTCGATGGCCTTCTTAGCTTCTTCTAGATTTACCATGTCGACAAAAGCAAAACCCTTACTCTTATTGAGCTTGCCTTCCCTCATTATTTTTATATTTTTGATGTAACCAAATTTTTTGAAGAGACCAAGGATATCTCCTTCCTCACTGTTGTAGTTGAGGTTACCGATATAGACTGAATGGATAGTTTGATTTTGCATGGAGCTCTTATAGCGAAGTTTTCACCCAAGGAATAGGGCTAAGAGCGAATTTTACATACTTTTGACCTATCTTCGGTTACTTCCCTGCTTTTTCTTTCGCCGATCAGTCTTTTGATTGTTCTTTTTAGAGCTGTAGTTGAGCTTCTTCTTATTGGGGAAGGGGTTGCTTTCTCTTCTTATCGCCTTTTTCTTTGTGTTTTTTTGGGTATTTTTATTTGTAACCTTCTTCTTTACCTTACCAGCATCTTCGGAAGAAGAGTTCTCAATGAGTTTAAATAGACCTTCAAGTTCTTTAGGTTCTAGGTCTCTCCAGTCCCCATCACTAATTCCACGCAGCTCTATATTCATGATGCGTACTCTTTCTAATTTAGTAACCTCGTAGTTAAAGTACTCGGCCATTCTTCTTATTTGGCGATTAAGTCCTTGGATTAATGTAATTCGAAAAACATGGCTTGAGACCTGAGATACCTTGCAGCCCTTGGTAACGACTCCAAGTATGGGGACTCCCTTTCCCATAGACTCAATAAAGGTGTCAGTGACCGGTTTATTCACAGTGACGATATATTCTTTTTCATGATTATTTCCCGCCCTCAATATTTTATTAACGAGGTCGCCATTATTGGTAAGAAAGATAAGCCCTTGGGAGTCCTTATCAAGGCGGCCTATTGGAAAGATTCGGATAGGGTGGCCAACAAAGTCAACAATATTGGCCCTTTCACTGCCTTCTGTTGTGCTGACAATCCCCCGTGGCTTATTAAGTGCAATAAAGATGAGCTTTTCCTCATCCCTAGGTTCTATCTTCTGTCCGTTGACAACGACATGATCTCCTGGCGCTACCTGAACGCCAATTCCTACGCTCTTGCCGTTAATTGTTACTTTACCCTCTTCAATAAATCGATCTGCCTCTCTTCTGGAGCAAAGACCACTTTGGCTAATGTATTTATTAAGGCGAACGAGCAAATTTTAGTCCTTGAGATGAATTAAATGGTTATGAGTTTGAAATATGTTATACGGTTAGTCTGAATTTTCTAGATACACAAGGCTTTGATAGTAATTTCTTTACTGGAAGGCTTGGTTAGGGGCACTTGATGGCAAGAAATAATAAAAATGGTGGATTTGAAATCAAGGGCATAGCCCCAAATATCCTTCTCAAGCAAGTTGAAAGCACGGCTCCCTTTCTCTTCTCAGGGGAGATTGCAACTGATTTAAAGGGGAGGGAATACTTAGATAAGTTACGGTATTATAAGAAGAATTTAAAAGCACTTAAGAGTTTAGGTTTATCAGAGTACTTTCACCTGTGCCTCTGTGCTCACTGGGCAACTGCTGGCACATTCGTCCCAACGGATGTTGATAATCAAATTCGTGAAGGATTATGGAAGCAGGGAATAATAGGAAAGCATATTGATAGAATGGTCGCGACTACTATTGAATCTTGGAAGTGGGACTATAGTCCTATGACAAATAGAGTCTCCTATAATGAAGCTTCAATGAGCACTCATGAGGGAACATGGTTGAGTGTCGCCATCGGCGCTTATTGCGCTACTCTTAAGCAAAAGCGCCCTGATCTCTCGCAAGCACTTGAGGAAGTGATTCTAGCAGAGATTAAAAAAGAAGAAACGATCCTCTTGGAGCTTGTAAAGGAGCGCGATCATATTAACTTCCTAAGAGCAGCTCCCCTGATGGCCCATAACTTTGGAGACCTCGATCGCGTGATTGTTCAATGGGAGATGGACTTAAATCTACCTTTTATAAAAGAAATTTATAAGTTAGGACATATTTTAAATAGCTCCTACTCTGAAGTCTTGGTGTTCACTGGAAAAGTGAATAAGGCCTTCTCTTCAAAAGAGAATCACAGGCATATGGCCTTAAGAGTCCCTAAAGGCTTAAGAAAATCTCATAAATTCCTTATTCCAGTAGGACCTTTTATGGATGATTGGGGAGTGGGGATTGTTAAATCCAATACTCTATCAGAAGAGGAAGTTGGTGAAGTTGTAGCTGCACTTTATGAAGGATACCTTCGACAAGAAGAGGCGTTCGGTTATGCTCGAGGTTTGAGCGGTATTCTAAGCCAGCTTGATAAGGGGATGAGTTCTTTAGAGTCTGTTCTTCCCTTTGATTTAATTCGAGAAATTAAGACATCACCTTTCTATGAGCTATCCCAAGTTCCTCGAAAGGATTTCGAGCAAGATTATTGTAAAAGACTAGAAGCATTTACTTGCAGTGAAACAAGTTTTTCTTTTATGAGCTGATTAAGCTGAGAAGCACCTAAATGTCTGGAAATTGGTGAGAAGCTCTAAGCTAAACTTATTACTGCTGCTTTGAGTATAAATTTAAACTACTTATTTCTAACGAAAGTTTCTCGAATCAGTGAAATCTTCTTCTGTTAGGATTTGATTAAGGGCAATTAAGCATTTACTAAACGTGATTCAGATTCTAGACCTAGTGAACAACTTTCGGCCATTAACATAGGTATAGTATGAATCTCACAAGGTTTTCACTTTTTCTCCTTATTGCAATTGCAATAACACTTGCTCCCGGTACTCTCTTTGCCCAAACCAGTACAAAAGTTTTAACTCCTGAAGTGGATGATTCAAATGGTGGTGGACAGCGTTTTGAAAAAGTTCAAGTTACAGGCTCCCACATCAAGAAGATTGATGTTGAAGGGGTTTCTCCTCTAGATGTTATCGATAGCAAAGAATTTGTTAAATCTGGAAGTATAGAGATATCTCAAGTCCTGAGAGAAGATCCGGCCTTTGAGGCAGTCTACGGAAATGTTGGGCATGTTCGTTTCAGAGGGCAGCATGCTGGGAACGTTCTGATTCTTCTCAATGGTCTTAGAATGCCTAAGCTTAATGGAGGTTATTATACGCCGATTAATAGTCTTCCAACTGCTGCGATTGGAAGTGTTGAGCTTTTGAAAGACGGTGGTTCGGCCGTTTATGGCTCAGACGCTATGAGTGGTGTTATGAACTTCATTACAAAGACCAACTATGATGGGAATAATATCTTAATCAGTACGAGTGCTCCGGAAACGGGAATTGGTCTGCAACGAAATATCGAAGGAACTTTTGGTAAGAACTTTTCACGGGGTAATATCATGGGGGTTGTTCAGTATGAGAATACTGATGGCTTTAGTGAAAAAGATCTTGGCAGTTTCAATCTCGACGATGGTCTGAGCCAGACAAAGACAAGTAATCTCAGTGTTGGAAACTTGAATGTTGGTCCAACTGATTGTGGAGAAGCAAGATGCAAGACTGATAGACTTGTCTATGATCAGTCGAGACCTGATAATCAGGACCTAAGTGCTTTGTTAACTGGCCTTTATGAATTTGATTCATTCAATGTTTCTTTTCTAGGGCTTTATAATAGAAAAACGACAACTCAGCTTGATGATCCTCGCAGGCTTAATTGGACAGATGAGAGCTCACGTGGGGGCGTCAATAATGCTGTAGACTTTGCTTCAATGCAACCATCAACTTACAGGGACGAAATTCAAAACTCAGGTGGAGTTAGGAATGGTTTTGTTAATGTTAGAGGCGACCTTGTAGAAGAGTTAGGGGATTATGTGCGAGATACTCGCGTTAATAGCTATAATGCTCAACTCTTGGTCTCTGGCTTCATTGGTATGGATTGGGATTGGAAAGTAACGACAGGTTATTCACATGTGGACTCTAAAGAAACGGTCGTTAGTGGTGAAGTCGATCAGAATAAATTAAGAGAGCTTTTCATTAATGGTCAGTTTAATGCTTTGGCCGCTCAGGGTTCCAAGTCTGATATTTCTTCCGCTATGATTAATCCAATATACCGCAATACAGGTGGTTTGCTTACTAATAAGGTCGTGCTTGCAGGTGAGCTATATGACCTTGGCTCACTTTATAGTGGTGGTGGACCAATTAGTATGGCAGTAGGTACAGAATTTCAAAATGAAAAATTTAAATTTGATAATGATGTAAGTCTTACTGATGGAACGGCCTTAGGAAATACCACAAGAAACTTTTCAGGCTCAAGAGATGTTCGCTCTGCCTTTCTTGAATTTTCAGCTTATCCAGTAGAGCAATTAGAACTTCAGCTTGCTGGTCGTATTGATAGTTATTCTGATGTAGGCGAAACTTTCAATCCTAAATTTGCTCTTGCGTATAGGCCTTTTAAGTCAATGCTTGTTCGAGGTTCAGTTTCTACAGGATTTAGAGCACCAGGTATTACTGATATTTACGCTGGCGAAGAAGAGAAGCTTGATGGTGTAAGGGATCAAGTTGATTGCCGTTTAAATGGAAACTGCGGAACAAACTTAAAAACGATAACTTCATATACAACACCAGAGACTAACCCAGAGACGGCGCTTTCTTATTCTTTAGGGACAGTTGTTCAGCCTTTTAAGAATACAACTATCTCAATTGATCAGTGGAATTTTGAAGGTGAGAATACCATTACTGCACTAAGATCTGGGGATTATACAGAAATAGAAGCGGAGCAAGGGGTGAGTGGACTAGAAAGTGTTGGGGCGACGATTGTTAGAAATCCCGATGGTTCTATTCAGAGTATGAGGTTTCCACGAGTTGTAAATCTTGGAGAAAGAGTATTGAGAGGGGTGGATATTGCCTTAGATTCAACTGTTAAACTAGGTAAAGGCTTCGACTTGATGGCAGGCTCAGGGTTTTCTCTGATTTTTGAAAGAAAGCAAAAGAGATTCGATTTTGAAGAATTAGAAGATCAACCTGATACTTGGAAGAATAGACTTTATATTGGATTTAGTAATGATCATCACTTCTTTAGAACAAGTATGTTAACTGTTGGTAAGCAGTTGGTGGGCAGAGGTCGCTTTGAAGAAACTCTTCCTCAGTACTCAGAGTTTGATATGAGTTATGGATACACAACAAGCTGGGGTGGAAGGTTTAACTTCTCCATTAAGAATCTAGCTAACACTAGACCTCCGGCGCAAAATGATGACTATATTACCTTTGGTAACCCAACTCGTAACTATTCATCTTTTTCTCCTTTGAGAAGGAGACTGTATGTTGCGTATAGCCAGAATTTCTAATTGGTCGGTAAGTCTTGTTGAAGGCCACTATTGCTTCTTGAGATAATTTACCGGCGAATAGGGTGTATCTAGTTATTTTAACTGCCTTGTAAGTGTTATTTATTTACACGGAAAAAGATACAGAGCAGCTAATCAGAACTAGACAACTTGTGTCACCTTTTACTAAGATGGCGCTTTAACCATTCTTAAAATAGGAGCTCAATATGAGAATTTTACTAGTTTTAGCAATTTTTTATTCTATCTTTTCATTCGGTTCAGCAAATGTTGAGCAACCAAACAAAGAAGGAAAAGGTTTCGGAAACGTAAACGAAAGAAAAGAGTACAACTATCACCAAAGTCCAAATGAAAATATCTGGCACGAATTTGGTCGTCCATTTTGGAAAGCAAAGAAGAAAACTGTAAAGATCGAAAAGCCTGTTTTAGAAGTAGCTCCAATTCAAGAAGTAGCTGAAGTAAATAATGATTCAGATGTTGATGGTGTTTGGGATCGTGTTGATCAGTGTCCAGAGACTGCTGCTGGTGCAGTTGTTAACACTCTTGGTTGTGAAGTGAAAGCTAATAGAAACCTTTCTCTAGATGTTAAATTTAACTCTGGTAAATCAGATATCATCAGAACTTATACTTCTGCTATCGATAGATTAGGAATGGCACTTCAGGAAAACCAAGATCTTAAAATTGAGATCCAAGGTCACACTGACATAACTGGTAAGACTTCTTTCAACAACAAGCTCTCTAATGACAGATCTGCTGCTGTAAAAGAATACCTTATCGAGAAATATGGTATCTCTGGAGATCGTTTAAACGCTCGTGGATTTGGTGCTGCTGCTCCAGTTGCAACAAACACAACTACTCAAGGTCGTAAGTTAAACCGTAGAGTTGATATCAAAATTCTTGATTAATCTTTAAATATTAAGAAATAAGAAAGGGAAGGTATTGTACCTTCCCTTTTTTTATTCACATTCTTGCTGATTTCTTCCTTTCTTGGTTGAACGCTTTTCCTGTCTTAACAGCCACCTCTTATAGCTCTTCTCATCCATTAAGCTTCTGGCTACACTCTGTGCTTGAGCAGGAGCTAGATTAAAGATCTTATTAATATCTTTGTAGCTTACGCAGTCTTCCCACATCATCTTAATGAACTTCTCTTTGTCCTTTTCTTCAAGGCCTTTTACAAAACTTCTTAATTCTTTATTCATAATTGTATCCTAGCATATTACGAATAGGACTTTTTTTTGAATTGGCTAAAGGTGCTTATGTCTAATTAAAATATACAGATACTGGAAAGGAACTCAAACAGGAGTGCCATATATTCTTTAGCTCTACTTTTGAAGGAGCTATTAAAGTTCAATTTGTCATCATGAAGTATAATATTAGGCTTAAGGTCGAAATAGTTCTTAAAAAAAGCAGTGTAAATCAGGGTCTTCATGACATTTTCTTTCTTTTAGGATAAGAATTAAAACTAAAAAATAAATACACCGAGGGAATAAGAATGATCAGTACAAGTAATATTAGCCTTAGCTTTGGTGGAAGAAAATTATTTGATGAAGTAAATATAAAGTTTATTCCTGGTAATTGCTATGGGCTTATTGGTGCTAATGGTGCAGGAAAATCAACATTCATAAAAATACTCTCAGGAGAAATAGAGGCCCAAACAGGAAGTGTGAATATGGCTCCGGGGGAGAGGCTCTCAATTCTAAAGCAAGATCACTTTGCTTATGATGAATACCCAGTTCTGCAAACGGTTATGATGGGTAATGAGCGGCTATTCAAAGTGATGCATGAGAAAGACCTTATCTATGCAAAGGAAGATTTCACTGATGAGGATGGAATTAAGGCCAGTGAATTGGAGGCCGAGTTCTCTGAGATGAATGGCTGGGAAGCAGAAAGTGATGCTGGGATTATGTTGGCCGGCCTTGGTATAGGAACTGACTACCATCATAAAATGATGAAGGATTTAACGGGAAGTGAGAAGGTAAAGGTTCTTTTGGCCCAGGCACTCTTTGGTCAACCTGATGTTATTCTCTTAGATGAGCCGACCAACCACTTGGATATTAAGGCCATTAAATGGCTAGAAGAATTCTTAATGGGTTTCAAGAATACAGTTATTGTGGTTTCTCACGATAGGCACTTTCTTAATAAAGTGTGTACCCATATAGCAGACCTCGACTTTAGTAAAATCAATATTTATGCGGGGAATTATGACTTTTGGAAGACATCAAGTGAGCTGGCCCAGCGCCTAAGATCTGACGAAAATAAGAAGACTGAGCAAAAGGCAGCTGAATTAAAAGCTTTTATTCAAAGGTTTTCAGCAAATGCTTCTAAGTCAAGTCAAGCAACTTCAAGGCAGAAGCAGTTAGAGAAATTACAACTTAAAGACCTGCCGCAAAGTAGTCGGAAGTACCCTTTTGTAAGCTTTAAACCAAACCGAGAACCAGGAAAAGAGTTGCTAAGGGTAGATGGGCTTACTAAAACCATTGATGGTGTAAAGATACTAGATAACGTTCGCTTTTCATTAAATAAGAAAGATAAGGTGATTTTCTTAAGTGATAACTCTCTTGCAGTTACAACCCTCTTTCAAATTTTGGCCGGCGAGATTGAGCCAGACTCTGGCACCTATGAATGGGGAGTAACCACCACTCTAGGGTATTTTCCATCTGATAATAAATCATACTTTGAATCAACGGATACTCTAGTTGATTGGTTAAGAGAGTATTCAGAAGTTAAGGATGAGCAATTTGTTCGAGGCTTCTTAGGAAAAATGCTCTTCTCTGGTGAGGAAGCGAAGAAGAAAGCTAATGTGCTCTCTGGTGGGGAGAAGGTTAGATGTATGCTATCAAAGCTAATGCTTGCTGGTCCTAATGTTCTCATGCTTGATGGCCCAACTGATCACCTTGATTTAGAAAGTATTTCTGCGGTGAATGATGGGCTTATTAAATTTCCAGGAAATATTCTATTCTCCACACATGATCATGAGTTCATTCAAACAGTTGCTAATCGTGTTATTCAAATTGATGGAAAGATTAAATATGATAAATGGGTCACTTATGATGAGTTTCTGAGTGAGAGTATCTAACTATTAAAGCTACCATTCTGAAAGAATTCTTAAGAACCTTAGACTTGGGAGTTTTTTTGGGATGAAAACGGTAATCGAAGCCCTGGTGCGATGCGGTGATTTACCTTGATGATTGCCTCATTTTCTTATTAGGATTGTGTTAGATCCCTCTATATACTATCCCTGGAGAGGGAATTTACTGGTTGGCCTATACCGTAATTGATAAAGTGGCCGAAAAGTATATAGGAAATTTAATGGAAGTCTTTAAGATCATTTACACCGTCTTTGGTGGCCTGGGTATTTTCTTTTATGGAATGAAGTCTATGTCGGAAGCACTGCAGAGTGTGGCCGGTGATGCAATTAAGAATATTATTAATACCATGACTAAGAACAGGTTCTACTCAGTCTTAGTTGGAACTGTTGTTACTATTTTAGTTCAAAGCTCCTCTGTTACTACTGTAATGGTTGTTGGCTTCGTCAATGCTGGGCTGATGAACCTTGCCCAGGCCATAGGCGTAATCTTTGGCGCCAATATAGGAACGACTGTTACTGGTTGGATCATTTCAATTAAGATCGGTAAGTATGGCCTGCTCTTTATTGGAATGGGTATTTTTCCCATGCTCTTTGCAAGGAAGAATAACTGGCGGCAAGCAGGACGGGTTCTCTTTGGAATTGGGATGATCTTCTTTGGACTTACGATAATGAGTGGTGCTTTTAAACCACTGAGAGATATGCCTGAGTTCTTAGATGCAATTTCTTACTTTTCTGAGCAAAATTATGGCTCCTATATTGCCAGTATTTTTGTGGGCTGTTTACTAACAATTGTCATTCAATCCTCTTCAGCAATGTTAGGAATTACTATGTCCTTGGCCATGACGGGAGTGATTGAATTTCACACAGCTGCAGCACTTGTTCTAGGAGAAAATATAGGAACTACTATTACTGCGCTACTAGCTTCTGTTGGTGGTAATATCATGGCCAAGAGAACTGCTAGGGCCCATGCCACTTTCAATTTACTTGGGGTCGCAGTTATCTTCTGCTTCTTTCCGTTCTATGTTGATTTGATTGATTGGATTGTTCCAGGTAATCCTAATTTAGCTAATGCTGATGGAGAGTTTGCCACTATGGGAGTTCATATAGCTACTGGCCATACAATTTTCAATGTTGCTGCAACTCTGATCTTTCTTCCTTTCTTGAATACCTTAGCTGGGATTGTAACCCGCTTCACTCCTGATAAGGGAGTGAAAGAGCAGTATCACTTGGTGATGCTAGGAAACCCTAGTGATATGGTGCCTGCTACGGCGTTGGCGACAGCAAGGGCAGAAGCGAATAAGTTGAAAGATATTATTGATCGTTCATTTGATCTCACTAAAGAGTTACTAAGTGGTGAAATCGGAGATGAGAAGGCGGATCAGCTCACTGCTAAAATTAAGCACTATGAAAGGGCCGTCGATAATATTCAAAAAGAAATAACTACCTTCCTTG
>CALHBL010000315.1 GCA_937930825.1 uncultured Bacteriovoracaceae bacterium | reverse complement strand
ATGTGGCCCTTGATGAAGACCTTAGCACCCTTGATGATGCTGGTACTTTAAGAGAGCAGCTTGATCTTGATAGCATGGACTTTCTCGATATCGTTATGGAATTAAAGAAGCGCCATAAAGTAGAAGTTCCACAAGAAGATTATCCTCGCCTTGCGACTATGGATAGTTGTGTTGAGTACTTAACGCCAAAGTTTAATCAGTAAGAAAATGAATCAGCAAGGCCTTGGCATAAGCCGCCACTTTGATCCCGTAGAGTCCAGCTATGATGCCATCATCATCGGCGCTGGCATGTCTGGAATGGCGGCAAGTATTCGCTTGGCCATGTTTGATAAGAAGGTTCTGCTGCTAGAGAAGCACACCATCTCTGGTGGGCTTAACTCCTACTACAAAAGAGGCAAGAGAGAATTTGATGTTGGTCTCCATGCTCTGACAAACTTTGCGGAGCGTGGTCAAAGAAGAAGGCCCCTCACAAAACTTCTTAAGCAGCTGCGTATTCCCTATGATGCCTTTGAGCTTTGTGAACAGAAGAAGTCTCTGATCTCATTTCCCGAGATGAGTCTTGAGTTTAGTAATGACTTAGAACTGCTTCTCAGTGAAATCGAATCTAAATTCCCCTCCCAGAAGAAAGGCTTTTTAGATCTGCTCGCCTTTATTGAGACTTATGATGAAGTGAGCCTCGATAATCCCTATCTGGCGGCTAAAGAAAAAGTAAGAGAATTTATAACAGAAGAGTTGCTCCTTGAGATGATCTTCTGCCCACTTCTTATCTATGGAAGTGCTTGGGAAGATGACATGGACTTTTCCCAATTTGTCATTATGTTCAAGTCAATTTTCCTTGAAGGCTTTGGCCGCTCTCGCGGAGGAGTTAGAACAATTGTTAATCAGTTGATTAACAAAATGGAAGAAGTGGGAGTTGAAGTCTGCTTTCGAAACGGTGTCCAAGAAATTGTGACCAAGAATTCAAAAGCTGTGGCCGTAAAGACCACAAGAGGTCAGCTGATTTCCTCTCCTCTTATTTTGAGCTGTGCTGGTTATCCTGAAACCATGGCCATTGTTGATTCTAAAATTAGCGAAGATGGTAGTGGCAAGAGATACACTCCCCCTCGCACCGGACGAATGAGCTTCACCGAAACTATTCTTATGACAGAAGATGGTGCTGAAAAGCTTGGGTGCTCAGATCACACTATTATTTTTGAAAGTAAACGCAGTAAGTACCAATACCGCCGCCCTGAAACACTCTTTGATAAGAAGAGCGCAGTCATCTGCCTTCCCAATAACTTCCTCGTTAATGACTATGATGAAGGTGTCTTGCGGGTAACGATGATGGCGAACTATGATCTTTGGAATGAGCTTAAGAATCAATCTAAGGACGGCTACAAGGAAAAGAAACAAGAAGTTTTAGAAGAAAGTATTCAACTTTTAAAACCCTATTTACCCCATCTTAATAAAGAACTGATTACTTTTTCTGATGTTTTCACACCCACTACTGTCGAGCGCTACACGGGTCACTTTGGTGGATGCGTTTACGGAACTCCCGATAAGAGTAGAGATGGCCTAACTCCTATTGAGGGAGTTATTCTCATCGGAACAGATCAAGGCTTTCTTGGTATTATTGGCAGTATGCTCAGCGGTATTTCCATGGCCAATCTCTATGGGCTGATGGCACCGGTAAGTAAAACGCCTCAGCAAGACCAGCAAAAAAGCTCATCAATGGAAAGTCTATGAAGTTTACTAAAGTTGTCATTGCTGCTGCGGGGTCTTTCACCCCAGATGAAATAATTTCCTCTGAAGCTATTGAAGAAAAACTCTCGCCTATTTATAAGAAGCTGAAGCTTCCAGAAGGCCGTCTTGAACTCATGACTGGCATTAATGAGCGTAGAGTTTGGCCCAAGGGAACAAGGCCTAGTTTCTTAAGTTCACAGGCCGCTCTTGAGTTAAAGAAGAACGCCAATGAAAATTTCAAAGATATTGACCTGCTCATTCACAGCGCTGTTTGCCGGGACTTTTTAGAGCCTAGTACCGCAAGTGTTATCCATCATGAATTAGGGCTGCCTGAATCCACAATGATTTTTGATCTCTCCAATGCTTGCTTAGGTATGATGAACGCCCTGACTGTTGCTGGCTCCATGATTGAAAGTGGTCAGATAAGAAAAGCACTTATCGTAAGTGGAGAAAATGGTGGGCCTTTATTAGAGGACACAATTTCCTCTCTTCTCAAGAAAAATGAAGATGGTGAACTCACCAGAAAGAATATTAAGAAGTATATTGCCAACCTAACCATTGGCTCAGCAGCAACGGCGCTTCTTATTGCTCATAGAGATGACTATCCTGAAGCGGCCCAGGTTTTAGGGGGCGCAGTCGCCACTGACAGCACGGCGAATATCCTCTGCCAAGGAGATGGCAACCCTCACTCATTGATGATGGAAACCAATAGTGAAGAACTCTTAAGAAAGGGAATTATTTTAGCACAGAAGAACTGGACCGCTGCTAAGGAAAGTCTTAAGTGGCAAGACAGTGATGTAGACTTTGTTCTCACTCATCAAGTGGGTAAGGCCCATGAGGAGCTCACCCTGCAAACACTTCATTTAAATAGTATTGAAACCTATAGAACATATCCAACCTTTGGTAATACTGGCTCAAGTGCTCTTCCCCTCACCCTCATTCAAATGATGAGAGATAAGAATACCTCTATTCTTCCTCAGAAGAATGTGGCGATGATGGGAATTGGTAGTGGCCTGACAAGTATTATTTTGGGCCTAAGCTGGGGAAGAATTCAATGACAACAACTACGGTCTTACCTAAGGCCCTGAGACATGAGTATCCCTTTAGTGGTCAAAACTTAAAGTTAAGTAGTGGCCATACCCTTCACTACCTTGATGAAGGAAGTAAAGAAAGTGAACCTCTCTTGATGGTTCATGGAAATCCAACTTGGTCCTTCTATTATCGAAACCTCACTAAAGGTTTAAGAGGTAACTTTAGAGTTATTGCCCCTGACCATATAGGCTGCGGCCTTTCAGAGAAGCCTCAAGACTACGGCTATAGCTTAAGAGAGCATATCGATAATTTAAAAGAGCTCTATATTTCTGAAATTAAACCTCATATGAAACCTGGCCAGAAATTAAATCTCATCGTTCACGACTGGGGCGGTGCCATTGGCCTGGGTCTTGCCGGAGAGATCCCTGAAGAAATTGGTAAAGTCGTCATTTTAAATACCGCTGCCTTCACTGATGCCTATATTCCCAAGAGGATTGGTCTGTGTAAACTTCCTGTTGTTGGCGAGCCCATGGTTCGCTTCTTTAATGCCTTTGCTTGGCCTGCTACTTTTATGGCGGTAGAAAAACCCCTTAAAAGAGCTGTCAAAAAAGGCTATCTCTATCCCTATAATAATTATGCCAATCGAATCGCTACCGCCCGCTTTGTAAAAGACATCCCCATGAATGCCCAACACCCCAGTTGGAAGACCCTCAAAGAAGTTGAAGATAATCTTAAATTGATTGAAGGGGAAAAGCTTATTCTCTGGGGCGCAAAGGACTTTTGCTTTACGACTCATTTCTTTGAAAGATGGCAGAGAATTTATCCCAAGGCGAAGGCCCACCTCTATAATGAAAGTGGCCACTATATTTTGGAAGATCAACAAGAAGATACCCTGAAGAGAATTTCTGAATTCTTAAATTAGCCTATGCAAGAAACTCATCACAATATCGCCCGGGCCCTTCCCCAGTGGGCCGAAACTTGCCCTGAGAAGGTTGCCGTTTCTGCTCCTGTGACTGGCTTCGCCAGACTGGCGCCCAATTTCACCTATGAAGAGCTAACCTTCAAAGATCTTAACTCTCTTTCTCTTTTCTATGCCCATCAATTTATAGACAGCGCTCTTGTGCCTGGAGATAAAGTTCTCATGTTTGTTAAGCCAAGTGTAGATTTTTCGGCCTTAACCTTTGGTCTTTTTAGGGCCGGACTTGTCCCCGTCTTTATTGATCCCGGAATGGGAAAGAAGAATCTGCTCGCGGCCATTGAACATATTCGCCCCGACGCTCTTATTGCTGAACCTATCGTTCATTTGTTGGCCCTGATTCACCCCAAAGCTTTTAGTAGTATCAAATACTCTTTTACCATGGGGCGCTTTGCTCCTGGAAAATTACGAAGTATTGCAGCTCTCAAAAAGAAGTGGAATAGCGAAGAGAGAAAAACTCTCGATGAAGTAATGCACCCCTGTTCCAAGGAAACCATGGCCGCAGTCCTCTTCACTTCAGGAGGAACTGGCATCCCCAAGGCCGTTCATTATAACCATGGTATTTTCAACGCCCAAGTGAGGAGACTGCAAGAGCTCTTCAATTTAACTCCAGAAGATGTTGATCTGCCAGGTTTTCCGCTCTTTAGTCTCTTTACTATTACTATGGGCATGAAGTCGGCCATCCCTGCTATGAACCCTAGTAAGCCGGCCAGTGCAAACCCCGCCTTCCTCGTTAAGAATATAGTCGATCATCAAGCAACCTTTGTTGCAGGCTCACCTGCCATTTGGCAGAACCTATGTGACTACTGTTTAAAAGAAGGGGTTACTCTCCCCAGTGTTAAGTACCTCGTTATGTTCGGCGCGCCTGTGCCGCTGAAACTCCATATTGGTTTTGCTCATATTCTTCCCAATGGCGATACTTATACTCCCTATGGAGCAACCGAGTGCTTGCCCGTGGCCAATATCTCTGGAGCGGAAGTCATAGAGCTCAGTCAGCTGCAAAGTGCAGAAGAAAAGCAAAGAGGGGTAAGCACTTGTGTGGGCCGGCCCGTTGAGTCCACTGAAGTGAGGATAGCGCAAGTATCTGATGAGGCGATAAACTCTGTAGATCAAGTTCAGTGGCAAAATATTAGAGAAGTTGGAGAGATTTGCGTTTATTCTGAAACGGTAACCCCTGAGTATATTGGGATGGCCGAAAAAACGAAGAACGCTAAGATAAGTGATCCCAGAGGCGGCCTTTGGCACCGGATGGGTGATCTAGGATATCTCGACTCTGATGGTAAATTATGGTTCTGCGGAAGACTCACTCATAGAGTCGTTATTGGTGACAAGACTACTCCCTGTATTCCCCAAGAGTCTATCTACAACTCTTTGACCCAAATCAAGAGGTGTGCTTTCATTGGGCCAACTCTGAACGGAAAACTTAGCCCTACCCTTATCATTGAGCCAAGTATCAAGCTCTCTCATAAAGAAAAGAAGAAAGTAGAATCAGAAATTTTCTCTATGGACAAGGCAAGTAATAATCTTATCGAAAGGGTCATTTTCACTAAGAAACTTCCTGTTGATGTACGCCATAATATCAAAATTGATCGGCTTAAGTTAAAGGATCAAGTGGAAAGAGGAACTCTTTCTTGAGAGCTCTTGTAACAGGAGGTGGCGGTTTTCTTGGCCTTCACCTGGTGAGAAAATTAGTGGCCCAAGGCCATACTGTAACTAACCTCTCCCGCGGAGTTTACCCTGAGCTCCAAGAGCTGGGCGTAAGATGCATAAGAGGGGCCATCACTGACAAAGAAGTTGTTAACCTGGCCGTCCAATCCCAAGATGTCGTCTTCCATGTTGCCTCAAAGGTTGCCATGTGGGGCCGCTATAGTGACTTCTTTGATACGAATGTAAGAGGAACTCATATTCTGCTTGAAGCTTGTAAGCTCCATGGTATTGATAAGTTTATTTACACTAGTACCCCAAGTGTTGTCTTTGCGGATCAATCAATTGAGAATGGCAATGAATCTCTACCCTACCCTAAGAATTCCTATAGCAACTATGCCATAACGAAAGCTTTAGCAGAAGAAGAGGTCTTGAAGGCCAACTCTGAAAACTTTAAAACCATTTCATTAAGACCGCACTTGGTCTTTGGTCCAGGGGATCAGAATTTAATACCAAGACTTGTAGAGAGTGCGCGCAAGAAGAAACTCAAAATCATTGGAGACGGGGATAATCTTGTGGATATTCTCTATGTTGAAAATGCAGCGGATGCTCACCTCTGCGCGCTGGATACCCTTTTCAATAATCCCAGCTACCCTGGAGG
>CALHBL010000314.1 GCA_937930825.1 uncultured Bacteriovoracaceae bacterium | reverse complement strand
TTCGACAGGAGATTGAATAGTTTTGAGCTCTATAAGCTCTAAGGCTTTAGAGACTTGTATAAAGAGTAGTCTGTCACTAAGAAATTCTCGTGCGAGAACTAAGTCTTGTGAAAGGTGTTCATTTTTAAAAGAAAGGTTAAGTCTCTCTCTTGTCAGTTCGACATTACTCTCTGTACTGCTCTGATAGAAGAGACTCGACTCTTTGCCTGGGGTTTGAAGTTTACCTAAGACCTCTAGGATGTGATTAATAGCAGACTCTGCTCTATCTTTATCAAGTAAGAGTGCTTTTCTTTTCTGAGTGTTAGTTAAAGAATTGAGAACTAATTGGGGGCCCATTTCATCAATTAATTTAAAGGGTGCAACAGTCATACCCGTATGAATTGGGGATCTTTCTATAAAGATTCCATCGATACCCTCGCTAAGGGCAAGTAAGGCTTCAGTTACATAGGCCATTTTTATGGCATGTGAAAAAAAACTATCTCCATCGTTGATAACAACAGGAATTTTTCGAATATCATGAAATAGCTTTAAGCATTCTTTTATGCTTTGACCTGAAGTTTGTGGGCCTTTTTTGATTTCGATGATATTAGAATCTTGATTGGTGCAACTAAAGTCAACGCCAAGGAGCTCTTGGGGAAGCTGTGCCTTATTGCACAGATCATCTATCTTAGAGTGAGGGCATGTTGTTAGTACTGGTGAGCCCTTCTTCTTTGCTTCTTCTATTAGAGGAAGAAGGCTTTCTTTTTGATTGAGAAGAGGCTCACAGTATATATTCAATGAACAGTTTCTAATATTTTCAATATTATCGAATACCTCTAAAAGCGCCAGTTGGATTTTCTTTGCTTCTTTATTGATTGAACCTCTTTTAACAAGGCTTTGGAGTTCTTGATTGATACCACTTTTATAAGTTTCTCCACTCGTTATTTCCTCAGAAATAATAGCAACCTCAATTCCAGCGTCAATCAGTGAAAGTGTGAGAGGCATTGATCTTTGATTTGGATTAATAAGAGCAATTCTCTTATGGGGCTTTATTTCTTTACTCTCTTGTCTTGCCCAGTCTCTACAGTCCTTAGGGCCAAAGTAAAGAGTGCTGATAGTATTCTTTGCTATTGAATCTGAAAAGAGCTCAGAAAAGGCGAGAGCGTCACTCTTACAAGCACTGTGAAAAGGAACATAGAGACCATCATAAATTCTTTCAAGAATTTTCGAAGAGGCCCTATCAAATCCTTGGAGATTATTTGATAGTTTAATTGATTGGTGTCTAAAGAATTCCTTTCCTGTAGATTTTCGAGGATTCATTGGGTCTTGTTCTTGTATTTCACTCCACTTCACAGTAGGGCAAGGGTTTTGCTCAATCCATGCATAGGCCATTTCGAGCATTTGAGCATTTGTATCTGCAAGGGCATCTATTACCCCAACTTCCCAAGCTTGAAAGGGGTTATAGCTGCGATTATTCATTAATATCGATGTGGCCGCCTGAATACCGAGAGATCTAGGTAACCTCTGGATTGTACCAAGGCTAGGCATGAGACCAATGCCAAGAGAGCTAAGAGATAGGGAAATAGTGTTATGGTTAATTGCTACTCTATAATGACAAGCGAGGGTTAACTCAAGTCCCGCTCCAAGCGTCGTTCCCGATATAGCAGCAACGACTGGTTTACCCCAGTTCTCCAACATTTCGAGAGACTTTTGGATCCTTAAAATAAATCGGTAGATCGAGAGTGAGTCTTTCATTCGGGATAGATTTCCCAGGTCATGGTCTAAGAGAAAATCTTTCTTTGATGAAGTGAGAACAAGGCCTTTAATAGAATCATCCCTTGTAATCTCTTCTATCACAGTTTCAAAGTGAGTAATAAACTTTTCACTTAGGTAATTTGATTCCCTTTCTCTATCGTCAATACTGAGTGTTATTATATCTTTAGTAGTATTTAAGATATTAATCATAGTGCTTCTCCACATAACTCTATGATCATGCAGTAGGCAGAATCAAGCTCTCCGTAGAGAGTTATTAAGCCTAATCTCTTTTGAGAGCGTTGAAGTTCATCAACGAGAGAACTAATCATAAAGAGGGCCTCTGTGCCATAAGCTTCGCCAGTAGCAATGGAGCCTCCATTCACATTTACTTTTTCGGGGTTTAAACGAAACTGGTCAATGAAGTTTAAAGCTAAAGCGCTAAAGGATTCGTCAATTTCGAATAATTCGATATCTTCAATTTCTAAACGAGCAGAGGCAAGTGCCTTTAAAGTCGCATTCTTTTGAGCAGAAAAGAGATCATTACCTGATGGGGTCGCAAATGAGACGCTTCTTATTCTTGCTTGAGGGATGAGCCCATTTTCAGTTGCGGCTTCTTTGCTGCCAAGAAGAAATATTGAAGCACCATCAGCACCTTTAGCACTATTGTCCGCATGATGAAGGTGGTTAATACTATTGAGCTGCAGAATCGACTTATATGTTTTATTAAGTAAGTCATAACTCTCTCTTTCATAGAATGGTCTATTATCCGCCAGCTCTTCCATTGTTAGATTTTCTTTAATGAGTTCATCATAACTAGCAATGGGCCGATTAAGTGAGTCTCTAAGAGTGAGAAGAGATTTTTTCAATTTACCTTCAAGGTAGGCGGCGTTGGCCTTCTTATGGGAGTTAAATGCATATTGATCTAAATCTCTTCTTGTAAAGTTCTTAAGAGTTGCAAGGCAATCTGCTGCTAGCTGCAGAGGAATATAGTTTAGCTTTCTATAGAGAGCAGGGTCATCCTGGAGCATGTTGTTAAACATATAGGCATGCTGCTTGGTCTGAGCGTTTATAGCGCCCACTATACAGAGGCTTGTTTGCTGGGATGCTATTTTAGCACTCGCCACTTCAAGAGAGTTGAATGAACTCACTCTGCCACCATTTACCATCACACTCTTGCATAGAGGCGATAGTCCCGAGAGGGCACGTGCAGCGTTGGCCAACTGACTACCTTGTAACTCTACCTGGGATGCACAACCAATGATAATTTCTTCAACCGCATCTGTACTTAGGGAGTTGGTTGAAATGGAGTGTTTAAGGAGAGGAACCAGAATATCAACTGGCTTTAAAGAAATGAGGCCACCTTCTTCCTCAGTTGAAGCCTTTGGTGATCTTAGGGTGTCTATAATATAAATGTCTTTCATACTTAAGTATCGGATAAAATAGGAGTATTTATTAATTATAACTCTTTAAAAATTTATATTAAAAAATAAAAGAGTTCTTAGTTTGCATCCTGACTAAGGTGCTCTATTACTCCGAAGTGGAGGGGTAAGCGCAGTTTTTCTCAATATTTTTCATAGGTTTACTAAGTGGGGTTGTTGGTCATAAGTTATCGAAATTAATAGGTTTTCTTCTGTTGGTTAGAGTATTTCTTTCAAATAATACCCCTTAGATTTGAAAAGAATACTCTAGGCCCTATCAAGAAGGGTGAGGTCATGTTATTGAAATGACATGAAAAACTCAGCTTTGGCCATAAATTCAATCTACCGCGCAACTGAGGGCGAGGGGATATTCATTGGTTCTCCTCAAGTCTTTGTTAGGTTTCAAGGCTGTGCAATAGGTTGCCTTAATTGTGACTCAAAAGATACTTGGGACTTTCCCTTAGAAGGTACTCTTAGCTTAAGTGAAGTTCTTCTTGAAGTTGATAATCAAGCAGGACCATTGAAGCGGGTTAGTATTACAGGTGGCGATCCTCTTCACCCTAAGAATACCCCCGGAGTTCTACTGCTTGTGAGAGAGCTTAAGAAGTCTGGAAAGTGGGTAAATATTGAGGCCGCAGGAACAAGGATTCTTCCGGATATTTTTGACCTAGTTGATTTTATTTCGTTTGATTTTAAAACGCCTTCAACTGGAGTTGCTACTCGGCCTTCATTGTTAAAAGAGATGGCGATGAATTATCCCAATAAGTTTCAAATTAAGGCCGTTATTGAAACTCCCGCAGATTTTGAAGCAACTTTGAAGGTAAAAAAAGAAGTCTTTGGCGACGGTTTTATTCCTTGGGTTCTAACACCTGCGTATAACCTGGGTGAGAAGTTCCCTAAAATTCGGTTTCAAGAGATTGTTGATTTAAATGAGCTTTCTGGAGGGCATTTCCGAGTTATCGGTCAACAGCATAAATGGCTCCATGGGCCTGATAAGAAGCAAGTATAGCTATTTCTTATTCTTAGATTTTTCCAAGATCAGTTTATCGGGATCTATGAAATTCTTTGGTCTGGCCGTATTTCTCTTATCGCCATCTTTCTTTTTCTCACTCAAAAAACGTATACCAAAAAGACCTAGCCAGCTCAAAGGAGCAAGCGCCATTAATGTAATCGCCACTTGAGAGTCTGGTTCAAAGAGCAGAAAATAGGTGGCACTAAATATAGTTATAAAAAGAATACTTACCTGCATAGAATTAAACCAATAGATTATAAAATTTAAAAGAGATTATCTTTATTGATTACTTTATCAATAAATTCTTCGCTCGATTTATCTACCTCTGCCTTAACTTCTCTGGCAATTGACCTTTGAGTGCGAGCATTCTGTGCTTCACGGACTCGCAGCATCTCTTCACCGTAGTTATTTAGAGTTTCCAACGAGACAAGAGTATAGTTTTGTTTGGAGGCATCTGCTAATTCTTGTTCAGAGTGGGAATCAACTATCAGTACTAAGCGGTGTTCGGGTGGTAATTTCTTACTGGCCACTTTGATCAGACCTTTGGACTTAGTGATTGATGATGAGCATAGTACACAGTACTTCTTGTCACCCTTGGGGTTAAAGGCCGTGAAGTTCCAAACAGTAGTTTTAGCTTTATTCATAGTGATATCAAAACCGAAGGTTTTGAAAGTGATAGTGCAAGATGTGATAAATCCTTGAAGTTTTGGCATACCTTCTAATCGGAAACTTCACTTTTAATATTAAAAAAATAATTATTTATTTCAAAGGAGAGAATAATCTTCTTACAAAGCTTCAAGTTCTTTCTTTAAGCCTTTATCCATGGGGTAGAGGTTGAAGGTGCTCTGGGCTTTTGCAATTTTGTGATTTTCCTTGGAGATATAAGCACTTACTACAATTAAACTCTTACCAGCAAAGTCAATTTCAGCTGTACCTTCCAGTGTGTCACCGATTGAAGCTGGTTGTAGGTAATTGATTTTTGATTCAACAGTTGAGCAAAGCATTTCCCTTTCCATAGCGTAGGAAAGAGCACAAACACCAAGGACAGCATCCATCATTGCCGCTACCGCTCCACCATGAGAAACTTTTCCCCGACTAGTATGCCGTTCATCAATAACGAGTTTATAGCGTGGTGGTTTTAGATTGATAAGTTCGAGACCCATCGTCTTATCGAATTGACAAATTTTAGAAAATTGTTCTATGAGATCCATTTTTACTTCTTCCTTTTCCACTCTAGTTTGAGACCTTTATTTTTTAGGGTAACCCCTTTTTTGAGTTTTAAAGAACTTCCATCATTAAAACCTTTAGCCTTGGCAAGGGAGCAAATAGAGGCCCCTGAAGAGCTCTGTCGAGATAGGCGAGGGTAGGCAGCAGCAACTTGCTCTTTAAGAACTCCTTCTAGAACAAGAAGTTCTTTAGCGTGTTGATTCTCAAAAATCTTTTTTTCATTCTTTATTTTCTCTACAAAGCCAGAGGCCAGGCCATTAATATAGCTATTCTTCTTTTTAATTCCACTTAGCTCCGGATTTTCTCTTTGCGCCTTCTTCCATAGTTTTTCAAATTCAAATGTGAGGCACTTAACGACATAGTCGGCAGTTTCCACATTGATTCTAGAACCTACAATTTCAAGGTTTATTTCGCCTTTTGATCGATTTAAAATAGGCTGGACGTAGAAATTTGCAATAATATCATAGAGGGCATTTACCGTGGCATTCATTCGAGTTGCCTTGTAGACAATGAGAACACATGTCTCGTCTTCTTTGAAGTGATCAATATTTTTTAAATTATATTTGAGGAGGTACTCGTTAGCCTTTGCAGTGGCCATTTGTGACTCGTGAGAATTTGTACTTTCACTTAGCGCCATAAGCTTCTCGATACGGTTCTTTATTTTAGAGAAATTCTCATCTGGGGCCAGTGCTGCGTTATCTAATTCTAGATCAGAGTAAGCCCGGTGAACTTTATCACTCCAGTTAAAGGTCTTACAGAGTTCACGATATTCTCTTCCGTGGTCTTCTATATTTGGTCCATATTTTATAAAGGCATAGAGATGAGCTAGCTCATGTCGAATAATATCACGAAGGACTTCATCTTTGGCGAGGTACATGAGTTTCTTATGAAGGGCAATTTGGTAGTTAGCAGGTGTAAACTGGCCAAGTTTCTTTGGGTCTTCAAAGACTACAAAGTGAATGGGGTAGAGGTGACCGTGGTATTCGAAGCGGGTTTTTCTAAGAGGTATGCCCATCTCCATTTTCATAATGGAGCGGGCTTCACTCTTAACTTTTGCAATAAAACTAGTGATGGTCTTTGAGTAGAGAAGCATGGTGCTGATCTACTCTTTAGATGTCACCGCAGCTTTTAAGTATTCTTTATTCATTCTGGCAATATTTGTGATCTCAATTCCTTTAGGGCATGAGGCTTCACACTCTGCTTCATTGGTGCAGTTTCCAAAGCCAAGTTCATCCATCTTCTCAACCATATTGAGGGTTCTGGCTTCAGCTTCAAG